>NZ_JBEYTS010000045.1:0-56221 GCF_040643155.1 Streptomyces sp. NPDC047453
CATCGGCCGCCTCCGCCCGTATGCCCAGCTCGGTGAGGTGTGCCGCCACCGCGGCGGGGGTACGCAGGGCGTTGTTGGTGACGTACGCCAGGTGCGAGGCTTCGAAGCCCAGCCGCTCGTAGAAGCGGCGGGCGTGGGTGCGTGTCCTGTCAGAGGTCAGCTGGACCAACTGGCAGCCTTCGCGGCGTGATGTGTCGACGGCCCACTCGATGAGCCGCGTGCCCAGGCCGCTGCCGCGCTCGTCCGCGTGGATGCGGACGCCTTCGATGATCGACCGGGTGGAGCCGCGCCGAGACAGGCCGGGAATGATCGTGAGCTGGAGCGTGCCGACGATGCGGTCCTCGCGCACGGCGACCACCAGGTGCTGGTGGGGATCGGCGCTGAGCCGCTCCAGCGCGGACAGATAGGGCGCGAGGTCGTCCGGCGACTCACGCTGGGCCCCCAGCGGGTCGTCCGCGAGCATCGCCACGATGGCGGGGACGTCGGCGGCGACAGCGGCTCGTATGGCGAGTTCTTCCATGGCCCGCACCCTATGGGGTGGTCCGGCCCGTACCGGCCATGCCGGTGCGGGCCTATGCCGGGGCTGTCGCGTGCAAGGACTCGACGGCCCGGACCAGCGGTGCCAGATCCGGGTTCTTCGCGGCTTCGTCGAGTGCCTCGCGCAGGGCGCCGTCGTTGGTCGGCCGGGCCTGGGCCAGGAGCTTGAGACCGGCTTCGGTGACGTTGGTGTAGATGCCGCGGCGGTCGGTGGGACACAGGTAGCGCTCGAGCAGCCCACGGTCCTCGAGCCGGGTGACCAGTCGGGTGGTGGCGCTCTGGCTGAGGACGACCGCGTCCGCGACCTGCTTCATCTGCAGATGGCCGCCCTCACCGTCGTGCTGCCGGCTGAGCACGTCGAGCAGGGAGTATTCGCGCACGCTGAGATCGTGCCCGGCCTGAAGGGCGCGCTCGACGTGCGCCTCGATCCTGCCGTGCAGCAGGGCGAGCGCGGACCAGCCCTGGGCTAGGGCGGTCAGCGCGGGGTCCGTCGCTGTCATGGGCGTTTCCTCCGTCCCGGAGCGGCTGGATCCAGGATAGGGCAGCGCAACAATAGACAGCTTTTGAAGATATCGCGCGTGCGCAACTATTGCCTGACGGAAGATCGGTTCTCGGCCTGGCGAAAGACAGGGGCCGCCGTCGAGGCGCCAGCCCGGAGCAGTCGCCTCAGCCCGCTGCCACGGTGAGCGGTGCGAACCGGCGGGTCCAGTCCCCGGGCGGCTCCGCGATGCCGTACATCATGACGTCGTTGCGCATCACCGGCGCCAGCCCGCGTTCCGTCACCCAGGCCAGCAGTTCTTCGTGGCGTACGTCGATGTCGGTGCGCAGCCGGCGGTCGGTTCGGGCTGCGAGGGAGGCGATCAGGGCCTTGGCCGTCTCCGTGTCCCGGGCGATCAGGGGACCCACGACATGGGTGTCCATGTTGGGCCAGGCCGCTGCGTACCCGATGATCCGGCCGTGCTCCTCGGCGACGCGCAACTGGTCGGCGAACGCGGGCAGTCGCGTGATGACCGGGGTTCGATCAATGCCGAACACCTCCTCGTCGAGCCGGAGGATGCCCGCGAGGTCCGCCGCAGTGGCCGCGCGCGTGGCGATAGGAGGCCGCGACTCGTCCGGTGTGAAGTGCCCGACCACCATCTCCGCCCCGCCGGTGGTCTTGAAGCCCAGCTCCTCGTAGAGCGGGCGGCCGAGTGGGGTCGCGTGGAGGGTCAGGGGGGTGCTGCCCATTGTCGAGACCACGTGGCGCATCAGCCGCCGTCCGATGCCCTGGCGGCCATGTCGTTCGGCGACCAGGACCATGCCGATGGCGCCGAGATCCGGGCGGCCCTGCGGTCCGTACTCGCTCACGACACACGCGGCGATGAGTCCTCCGTCCGGGTCGTCGATGCCGTAGGCCGTCCCGGCCGTCAGAAGAAAGCTCCACTTGTGCTCCTCCCGCGGCCACCCCCGGTCCTCGGACAAGTCGGCGCAGGCGGTGAGATCGCGAAGCGTCAGGCGGCGGATGGGGGAATGAGCGGGAGAAGGAGTCGACACGCAGGTCAGGCTGTCCGAAGGACCCCCTCGGCGTCCACCTGTTTCGGACCGGACGTACGTGCTTTTGGCCACGCACGGGTGACCTGTTCCTCAGCCCAGGTCGGGAGCGTGCATGGCCCGCACGCCCTCGATGTTTCCGTCCAGGTAGTGGCGCAGGGACAGCGGAACCAGATGGACAGAGGCGATGCCGACCCGTGTGAACGGCACCCGTACGATCTCGTACTCGCCGGCGGGCTGGTCCACTTCCGGGCCATGCCGCTGGGAGGGGTTCATGGACTCCAGTCGGCAGACGAAGAAGTGCTGCACCTTCACACCGGTCGCGCCGCCGTCCTCGCCGATGTGCTCCACGGTGTCCACGAAGCAAGGCACCACGTCGGTGATCTTGGCGCCGAGTTCCTCGTGCACCTCGCGGTGCAGAGCGTCGACGACGGTCGCGTCCCCGGGCTCGACCCCGCCACCGGGAGTGACCCAGTAGGGATCGACGCCGGGCTTGGTGCGCTTGATCAGGATCAGGTCGTCACCGTCGAGGAGAACGGCACGGGCGGTGCGCTTGACCACGGGTCGGACGGTCATGGGAGAAATGTGGCCCGGCTGGTTCCACGTGAAACATCGCACGCCGCCCCGGTCTCATGCCGCGCCCTTCCCACCCCTTCTCCTCCCTTGCCCTCCCCCTTCTGCGCTCAGCACCAGGCGGTGGCCGCTCGCAGCAGCCATTCATGGGCCCGCGCGATGTGCGGCATCGCCAGTGTTCCGGTGCGGACCGCGAGGAAGTAGGTGCGCAGCGGTGGCACCGCCGGCTCGTGCAGGGGCACGATCTCCCCCCGCCCCAGGGCGGCCGTGCACAGATACCGGGGCAGCACCGCGAGCCCCGCACCCGCCACCACGCAGGCGAGGACCGCACGCAGATCGGGGACGATCACCGTGCCGGAGGCCGCGGGCCGTGCGTCGAAGACCGAGCCCCAGTAGCGGGAGGCGAAAGGAAGCGACTCGTGGACCTCGATCACGGGGACGGTGTCCAGGGCGGGCACGACCGTGCGGCGCGGTGTCGTCTGATCGATCCGCTCGGCCCAGCGCGGAGCGGCGACCAGGACGTGCTCCTCGTCGCACAGCGGAGCCGCCGTGAGCAGTCCGCCGCGGGGCCGGGCCGTGCTGATGGCCAGATCGTGATGTCCGGCGGACAGGCCGTCCAGGGTCTCCTCGGCGGTCCCGAAGGAGGTGCGCAGCGCGAAGCCCTGCCCGTCGTCGCCGGTCAGCCCGGTCAGTGCGGGCAGGGCCCGTTCGGCGATGAACTCCGGCGGCCCGGCCAGATGCAGCGTGCGCAGGGAGAACTCGTCGTCGAGGCCGGTCTCGGTGATCTCCACGAGCGCGTCCAGATGCGGCGCGGCCTTGTGCGCGAGCTCGTCGCCGATGGTCGTGGGCGTCACACCGCGGGCCTGGCGCAGGAACAGGGGCCGTCCCAGCTGCCGTTCCAGCGTGCGGATCTGGGAGGTGACGGCCGGCTGGGAGAGGCCGAGGAGCGCTGCGGCGCGGGTGAAGGAGCCCGCGCGGTGCACGGTCACGAACGTGCGCAGCAATGCCAGATCCATGGCACGCCCACCCCTCTTGGTGCCCTTTCGTACGACCCCCCGGCCCCGCCCAACTATAAATATGTCGATAGGTCTCTGTCGCTACCGTGATTGGACACTGACACAGAGTCAACTAGCCTTGTTCGCGCGGTTCTTCGCGCGCGGAACCGAGGGCGGTCCGAGCCACGAGGGGGGAGGCTCGGACCGCCCGCTGTGGACGGACGGAAGCGGAAGGAAGCGGACGGAAGCAGACGGAGACCGCCGGGACTCGCAGGAGATCTGTCAGGTGCCCGCCAGGGACCGGCCGGCGTCCGGGAAGGGGTCAGTGGGCCGGCTCGGCCGACTCGTCCAGCGCCCGCAGCACATCCGCCACCAGGTCCTCGGAGTCCTCCGCGCCGACGGACATCCGGATGAAGCCCTCCGGCACCGCGTCGCCGCCCCAGCGTCCGCGCCGCTCGGCCGTGGAGCGCACCCCGCCGAAGCTCGTCGCGGGGTCCACGAGCCGCAGCGCGTCGAGAAAGCGCTCGGCACGCGCACGCGTGGGCAGCGTGAAGGACACCACGCACCCGTAGCGCCGCATCTGCCGTGAGGCGATCTTGTGGGAGGGGTCGTCGGGCAGCCCGGGGTAGCGCAGCCCGGTCACCTCGGGTCGACCGCGCAGCGCCTCGGCGAGAGCGAGGGCGGAGGCGTTCTGCCGGTCGACGCGCAGTTGCAGGGTGGCGATCGAACGGTGGGCGAGCCACGCCTCCATCGGTCCCGGGATGGCACCGACGATCTTGCGCCAGCGGCGTACGGCCGCCATGGCCTCGCCGCCGCCGCCGGCGACGTATCCCAGCAGGATGTCGCCGTGTCCGCTGAGCTGCTTGGTGCCGCTGGCCACGGAGAAGTCCGCGCCCAGCGCCAGCGGCTGCTGCCCGAGCGGGGTCGCCAGGGTGTTGTCCACGGCGACCAGGGCGCCATGCGCGTGTGCCGCCTCGACCAGCCGCCGGATGTCGCACACGTCCAGCCCTGGGTTCGACGGGGACTCGATCCACAGCAGCCGTGCCCCGTCCAGCGCGTCGAGCTGGGCGTCCCCGCCGGTCGGCGCCGTGCGTACCTCGATCCCGTACTCCTGAAGCTGCTCGCGCACCAGGGGCAGCGCCTGGTAGCCGTCGCTGGGCAGCACCACCGCGTCCCCGGCGCGCAGCTGGGAGAAGAGCACCGACGAGATGGCGGCCATGCCGGAGGCGAACACGAGCGTCTCGACGCCGTCCTGCCCGGGTGCCTCCAACTCGCCGATGGCGCGCTCCAGCAGCGTCCAGGTCGGGTTCTCGTCGCGGCCGTAGGTGTACGGGCCCGTGGGGTCGCCCGGCAGATGGAAGTGGGCGGCGAACACAGGTCCCGGAAGTGTCGGTTCGTGCTTGACCGGCTCGGGCAGCCCGGCCCGCACCGCACGCGTGCCGTCACCGGCGCCGGTGGGGAAACGGGGCTGCTCCGGCGTGCCGTTCGGGTCGTCCGCAGCGGAGTCGTTCATACCGCTCTGCCTTCCTTCGCTTGCTGTCGTCTTGCGGCGAGCGGTGCGCGGTCCGCCGCCCACTTCTCTCTCGGGGCGCTTCCTCGGCCCCTCGGTTCAGTCCTCGTCCGGCAGGACCAGGTTCAGCGCCCAGGAGACGACCGAGACGATCAGGCCGCCCAGTACGGCCGTCCAGAAGCCCTCGACGTGGAAGCTCAGGTTGAGCTTGCCGCACACCCACGACGTCAGCAGCAGCATCAGAGCGTTGACCACCAAGGTGATCAGGCCCAGTGTCAGGATGAACAACGGGAAGGTCAGTACCTTCACGATCGGCTTGACCAGGAAGTTCACCAGCCCGAAGATCAGAGCAACGACGATCAGCGTGCCGGCCTTCTTGGCGGTGCTGTCGCCGGTCAGGGTGATCTTGTCGAGCAGCCACACGGCGACCGCCAGGGCGCCCGCGTTGGCGATCGTCTTGACTACGAAATTCTTCATGTGTCTGATCGTGGCAGACCAGATCGACTACGAGTACGGGCGAGGGCTATGAAGGCATTCCGGCTGGACGAACTGGAGGCGGAACGAGCCGCCAACGAGGGTGCCTACCTTCAGTTCCTGCGCGAGCGGAACATGTCGGTCGGTCTGTACGCGCTCAACGCGGGCGAGCACGACCCGCAGAAGCCGCACAACCAGGACGAGGTGTACTTCGTCGTGAGCGGCCGCGCCGCGATCACGGTCGGTCTGGAGACGACCGAGGTGGCCCGCGGCAGCGTGGTGTACGTGCCGGCCGGGGTCGCCCACAAGTTCCACCACATCAGCGAGGATCTTCGGGTCCTGGTGGTGTTCTCTCCCCCGGAAGCCTGAGGCGGCGTCTCGGGGTTCCCTAGGGGACCGGTCAGGGCAGGACAAGGGGTGCGAGGGCTCCGCGGGGCGCCCTCCCGGCTCTAGCATCGAGTGCAGAACATCGACAGGGCCCGCACCGGGGAGTGCGGGATGCCGACAGGGTCCGGCACCGCGCCGGCGGAGAGATGAGGACGAGGGCAATGCGAGAGATCTTCGCGAGTCTGCCGTGGTGGGTGAAGTGGATCGCGGTGCCCGTCATCGCTCTGGTCGTCTTCGGCGGCGTGATAGCGAGCGTGATCGGCTTCGTGGTCTGGCTGCTGTTCAAGGTGCTGATCTTCGTCGCGCTGGTCGGCGGGCTGATCTACATCGTGCGGAAGTTCATGGCGGGGTCGTCCTCACGCAGCGACTGGTGAGTGCCGGAGGGCGCCGGTGAACCGGTAACGGGAATCGCCGGTTCCCTCGCGGGAGGGAAGTTTCCCGGACAAGTCGTCCGTGTGCGGTGACAGGCGGATAAAGTCCGGAGATCGACGCGGGGGCCGGCCCCCGCAGGCGGCGTACACCCCCATTCGTGTTCCCCGCACGGCTGCCCCCTCGCGCTACGGGAGTGACCCCTTGGCCACGGTTGACACCGCACCCGCAGAACGGCACGCGCCGCCCGCACCCCGGGGGCCGTCCCGCTCGACGGCCCTCCCGGCGCAGCCGCGTTCGTCGGCCCCCTTGGAACGGCCCAGGGCCACGGTCCCGGAGCAGCCGAGGCCCCAGCAGCCCCCCACCCTCATCGGATCCGTGCAGCGCGCGATGCGCCTGCTGGAGACCGTCGCGCGGCACGAGCACGGGGCACCCGCCAAGCAGCTCGCCCGTGAGACGGGCCTGGCCCTGCCCACCGCGTACCACCTCCTGCGCACGCTCGTCCACGAGGGCTATCTGCGCCGCGACCAGGGCCTGTTCTTCCTGGGCGAGGCCGCCGAGCGGCTGAGTAGCAGCGGAGCGGCGCAGAAACGTCGCACCACGATCGTCGAGGCGCTCGCCCAGTGGCGGGATTCCATCGGTGCGCCGCTGTACTACGCGATGTACCGCGAGGGCGAGATCGAGCTCATGTGCGTCTCCGCCACCGCGGCCATCCCGGCGGTCGAGGAATGGGCCGGCTTCCGCGAGACCGGGCACGCGCACGCGATCGGCCAGTGCCTGCTGTCCCAGCTGGACGACAGGGCTCGCCGCGACCACCTCGACCGCTACCCCGTGCGGTCCCTCACCCCGTACACGGTCCGTGACGAGCACACGGTGCTGCGGCGCCTGGAACGGGCCCGGCCGATGGAGCCGGTGACCGAGCGGCAGGAGTACGTGCTGGGGGCGGTGTGCGCGGCGATTCCCATCACTGTGGGCACCACAGCGGCCGCGATGGCCCTCTCCCTGCCGGCCCATCAGGCGGACCGGCTGCTGCCCGCCGCACGTCGGCTGCAACACGAGGTGGGACGGCGTCTGGGCTCCCTGGCGCTCTCTATCAGTATCTGAAAACTCACTCCTTGTGATCTGATGTGCACGTTCAGCAAGATGCACCATTGTCACGGGATGGATTCCCGGCCAGTCGACGGCAAACAACGGGGTAGCGATGCGCGAGTCCGTACAGGCAGAGGTCATGATGAGCTTTCTCGTGTCCGAGGAGCTCTCCTTCCGCATCCCGGTGGAGCTGCGGTACGAGACCTGTGATCCCTATGCCGTACGGCTGACCTTTCATCTGCCCGGAGACGCCCCGGTGACCTGGGCGTTCGGTCGAGAGCTGCTGATCGACGGGGTGGGGACGCCGTGCGGGGACGGTGACGTGCGCATCTCACCGGCCGACCGCGACTCGCTGAGCGAGGTCCTGATCCGGCTTCAGGTCGGCGGCGACCGGGCGCTGTTCCGCTCCTCGACGGCGCCGCTGGTGGCGTTCCTGGACCGTACGGACAAGCTGGTGCCCCTGGGCCAGGAGGGTGCGTTGGCCGACTTCGACGCCCACCTCGACGAAGCCCTGGACCGCATCCTGGCGGAGGAACAGAGCGCGGGCTGAGGCGTCACGGCAGCGGACGCGGGCGGTGGTGTAACGCGTCGCCACGGCCTCAGGGGGTGCAGGAACGCTTCGTCGGCCGCCCAAGTGGCCCCCGCACACGGAGTCAGCGCCTGCGGCGCCTGCCCCTTCCACCGCGCGCCGGAGCGGGCAGGGTGGCCTGTGCCGCGGCCTGCGCCCGTCCCGGGCGGTCGGCCGAGACCACGAGTGCCGCCAGCGCCGTGGTGACCGGCACGGAGGCGACCAGGCCGATGGAGCCCACCAGCGTGCGCACGATCTCCTCCGCGACGAGCTCACTGGTGGCGACGGTCGTCACGCTGCTCTGCGCGATGGAGAACAGCAGCAGCAGCGGGAGCGCGGCACCCGCGTACGCGAGGACGAGGGTGTTGACGACGGAGGCGATGTGGTCGCGTCCGATGCGGATGCCCGCGCGGTACAGCCCGCGCCAGCCCATCGCGGGGTTGGCCTCGTGCAGCTCCCAGACCGCGGAGGTCTGTGTCACCGTCACATCGTCCAGGACGCCGAGCGAGCCGATGATGACACCGGCGAGCAGCAGGCCGCTCATGTCTATCGACGGATACAGGCCGTGGATCAGACCGGTGCTGTCGTCGGTGTTGCCGGTCAGCGCGGCCCAGCCGATGAACAGCGAGCCCAGGAAGCCGATCAGCATGAGCGAGATCAGCGTGCCGAGCACCGCGACCGAGGTACGGGCGGACAGGCCGTGACACATGTACAGCGCGATCAGCATGATGGCGCTGGCTCCCACCACCGCCACGACCAGCGGGTTCGATCCCTGCAGGATCGCTGGCAGGACGAAGAGGTTCAGCACCAGGAAGCTGATGGCCAGCGCGACCAGCGCCATGACGCCCCGCATCCGCCCGACGACCACGACGGCGAGTGCGAAGAGACCGGCCAGCAGCGCCATCGGGAAGTGCCGGTTGATGTCGGTGACCGAATACTGCAAGTCCTTGGGTGCCGAGGGTTCGTAGGCGACCACGACCTTCTCGCCCTGGTGCAGCTGCCGGGACTGGTCGGGCTGTACGACCTCGGTGAAGGTACGGCCCTTGTCGTTGCCGGTGTCCACCCGGATCGTGGCCTTCTTGCAGCTCCCGGACTGCTGCTGCTGTGCGGAGGACCCTTCGGCGGTGGAGGTGTCGCCGGTCGGTGTGTCCCCGGAGCCGTTCACCGACCGGCAGCTGACCTCGAGCACCTCGACGACGGTGGCTTGCTGGGTCTGCCGGTCGAAGCCCACGCCGGTGCGCTCGTGCGACGGGGCGCCACCCGGCCACAGCACGGCGAGTCCGGCCGCCACCACGGCGGCGAACGGGATGAGGATCGCCGCGATCACTTTGCGGAGGTGCTTCGACACGGGTGCGGCCGGCCCGTGGCTGTGGCCGTGCCCGTGCCCGCCACCGCTTCCCGGACCGTGCCCGGCACTGCTCCCCGGGCCGTGGCCGCCGCCGGTCGCGGGGCCGTGTCCGTGGCCGGCGGCGGTGGCTTCCTGGCCGTGCCGGAAGTCCTCTCCGCGTCGGGGTTCGGGCGGCGGATGGGGGAACTGCTCTGTCGTGGTCACCGCCCGATCATCGCAAGAACGGCACAGGCCCACTGTTCACCGCGCCACAAATGACGCTAGCGTGGGGGCACCTTTGCACACGCGGGAGCTCGGAGCACCGGGCTGAGAGGGCGCTGACCTCCGTCTTTGCGATGTTTCACGTGGAACGTGCGATGTTTCACAGGAAACGCCGGCAGACGGATACCGCTGCGTCGACCGCCGAACCTGTTACCGGGTAATGCCGGCGTAGGGAGTAGGTCTCATGACCAACAAGGACGTACGCACGCCTGCCTCCAAGCAGATCTCCAGCGACGCGGAGCGGATCACTTCCGACGCTTCCGACGGGGAGGCCGGAAAGTCCAGCGGCTGGCACAAGGGCTACGTGGAGGGCTCACGTCCCGATCTGCGAGTGCCGGTCCGTCAGGTGCACCTCACCGACGGGCAGTCGGTCACGCTGTACGACACCTCCGGCCCGTATACCGATCCACTTGTGGGAACCGATGTCCGCAGGGGCCTGCCGCCGTTGCGGGAGAACTGGATCGTGGCCCGCGGCGACACCGAGGAGTACGCCGGCCGTCCCGTCCGCCCCGAGGACGACGGGATCAAGCACACCTCGCCGCGCGGCGGTCTGCGCAACCTCGACGCGGTGTTCCCGGGACGGCCGCGCCAGCCGCGCCGCGGCCGCGACGGAGGAGCGGTGACGCAACTCGCCTACGCGCGCCGCGGGGAGATCACGCCGGAGATGGAGTTCGTGGCCATCCGGGAGAACGTCGCTCCCGAGACCGTCCGCGAGGAGATCGCGGCGGGCCGCGCGGTGCTGCCGGCCAACGTCAACCACCCGGAGATCGAGCCGATGATCATCGGCAAGCGGTTCCTGGTGAAGGTCAACGCCAACATCGGCAACTCCGCGGTGACCTCTTCCATCGAGGAGGAGGTGGAGAAGATGACCTGGGCGACCCGCTGGGGCGCCGACACGGTCATGGACCTCTCCACCGGCCGCAACATCCACACCACCCGTGAGTGGGTGCTGCGCAACTCCCCCGTCCCCATCGGCACCGTCCCGCTCTACCAGGCCCTGGAGAAGGTGGACGGCAAGGCCGAGGAACTGACCTGGGAGATCTACAAGGACACCGTCATCGAGCAGGCCGAACAGGGCGTGGACTACATGACCGTCCACGCCGGGGTACGCCTTGCCTACGTGCCGCTGACCGCGAACCGAAAGACCGGCATCGTCTCGCGCGGCGGCTCGATCATGGCCGCCTGGTGCCTGGCGCACCACAAGGAGTCGTTCCTCTACGAGAACTTCGAGGAGCTCTGCGAGATCCTCGCGGCCTACGACGTCACGTACTCGTTGGGCGACGGACTCCGGCCCGGCTCGATCGCGGACGCCAACGACGAGGCGCAGTTCGCGGAACTGCGCACGCTCGGGGAACTCGGCCGGATCGCCAGGCGTTTGGACGTACAGACCATGATCGAGGGCCCGGGCCACGTCCCGATGCACAAGATCAAGGAGAACATCGACCTTCAGCAGGAGATCTGCGATGAAGCTCCGTTCTATACGCTCGGCCCGCTGACGACGGACGTCGCCCCGGCGTACGACCACATCACCTCCGGCATCGGCGCCGCGATGATCGCCTGGTGGGGCACGGCCATGCTCTGCTACGTCACGCCCAAGGAGCACCTGGGCCTGCCCAACCGCGACGACGTCAAGACCGGCGTCATCACCTACAAGATCGCCGCCCACGCGGCCGACCTCGCCAAGGGGCACCCGGGCGCGCAGGAGTGGGACGACGCCCTGTCCGACGCCCGCTTCGAGTTCCGGTGGGAGGACCAGTTCAACCTCTCCCTCGACCCGGACACGGCAAGGGAGTTCCACGACGAGACCCTCCCGGCGGAACCCGCCAAGACGGCTCACTTCTGCTCGATGTGCGGCCCGAAGTTCTGCTCGATGAAGATTAGCCAAAGCATCACAGAGCGGTTCGGCGGTGCAGCGGCTGAGGGTGCCACGGCGGAGGAGATCGCTGAGGGCATGCTGCAGAAGTCGAAGGAGTTCGCGGAGGCGGGGAACCGGGTGTACCTGCCGATCGCCGACTGATGCATGGTGGGGCGGTGCTCTCGGCGAGCGCGCCAAGGCACCGCTCCCTTTGCTGTAGTCCCGGCGCCGCCCTCTGCCAGAGGCCGCGGTTACGGTCTCCCCCGGAAACCGGCACAGGCCGGTAGTGAGCAGGGAGAGGCGCCGCCATGAGCACTGCTGGAGCGACAGCGATGGAAGTGTCGTATGCAGCCCCAGAAGTTGGGCTCCGGGGCACGGCGCAGGCTGCTCGTACTCGATGGAGAGCCTGCGTTCGTGCGGGCGTCCCCGGCGCCCCGGCCCGGTGGGTGCGGGACGGGGTGGCGGGGTGCGCGCCGGGCCCTCGGGGGCGAGCAGTCGCCCTCGGCGTGGGAGCGCGGGGCGCTGGTTACTCCGGTTGGTGTTCCGGGCCTCCGTAGTCCGGGCTGCTGAAGTCGGGACTGGAGAAGCGCGGGCGGCGGCTCGGGGCCCCGTCGTCCGGGCTGCTGAAACCTGGCCGGCCGTAGCCGAGCTGTGGCATGCGGCCGGTCGGTGACGCCGGCCCCGTATGCCCTGGTGCGGGGGAGCGCGGGTCGGCGAGCGCGTCGCGCAGGAACGGCAGGATGCCCCGTTCGAGCAGGGCCTCCTCCCAGGCTTCCCTGGCTTGGGCAACCTCCTCGCCCAGTTCGGCGTAGGCGCCGCTGTCGAGCGAGGGGCGGTTGCGCAGCGCGGTGAGCAGCAGCCCGGCGGCGGCGACGAGGATCGCGGCCGCGGTCAGGGCACCGAACACCCAGCCCGCGGTGATCATGGACTGGGCGAACGCCTGGGTCGGGTCCAGCATCCTCAGGATGTAGCCGACGAGCAGGAAGAGGGCCGCGGCGGTCCCGGCGAGTACGGGGGCGAGTACCGCGACGACGGCGCCCGCGCCCGCGCCGTGGGCCTCGGTGACCTCGTCCAAGGTGGCGGCTGGTCGGGCGAGCCCGCCCGGCTCGGCCGAGTCGGCCTCGATGAGGGAGGGCGGGACGGCCGGCGCCGGTCGGCGCAGTTCCTCGCGGACCTTGACGTAGTGGTGGTACTCGGTCGACGCGGCCGCCGTTATGACAGCGGTGGCGCTCAGCGCCATGGTGCGCAGTTGTTCCGAGTTGAGCCGCTGTCCGGCAGCGGCCAGTTCCGGGTGGTGTGGGGCGGAGCGCAGCGCCTCATCGAGGATCCGCTCGTATTCCTGGCGGTCCTCGCTCAGCAGGTGCTGCGGAACGCTGTTCATGTGCATCCCCCGATGCTCCGTAGGGCTTGGGGCTCGCATGGCGGCGAGCCGTCGGGCAGAAACGGAGGGGAGCCTGCTACGGATAAGCCGATGGTAGAGCCGTGACGGCGCGCGGTGACAGGGGGTTTCCACAAATTGGGTGCCGACCTGCGCGGTCGTCTCGACAGGCGGGCTGCCCGGTGAACGGTCAGATGTCGAGGGGCAGTTGCTGGACCAGCAGCTTTCCGGCCATGGTTACGCCGCCGTCCATCGCGATGGCGAGTCCGTCGGCATAGATGTGCGGTCCCTCCACGACCGGACCCGCGGACTCCTCGCCTTCCTCGGAGCCGACTTCGCCCAGCAGATAGGGAATGGGGCTGTGGCCGTGAACGATGCGGGTGCCGCCGTACGTATCGAGCAGGGAGCGCACGGCGTCGGCACCGCCCTCGTCGCGGAAGGAGAAGCGCTTGGTGAACTTGCGGAACAGATCCCAGACTTCGTTCGCGTCGTTGCGGGTGAGCGTCTCGCGGACGGTGTCGTTGACCTCTTCGATCGAGGCACCGTAGTCGAGATAGGAGGTGGTGTCGGAGTGCACGAGCAGGTAGCCGTCGACCGCCTCGACGGCGTCGAGCCGGGCCATCCACTGGAGGTGGTGGTCCCGGAGGCGGTCCATGTCGGACTTCTGGCCGCCGTTGAGCAGCCAGGCCGCCTGGAAGGTCGCGGTGCCCGCGCCGGAGTTGACGGGGGTGTCGCCGAACCGCTTGGCGCCGAGCAGCAGCAGCTCGTGGTTGCCCATGAGGGCCTTGCAGTAGCCGCCGGCCGCGGCCGCCTCCGCGGACAGCCGCATCACGAGGTCGATGACGCCGATGCCGTCCGGGCCGCGGTCGGTGAAGTCGCCGAGGAACCACAGCCGTGCGGTGCCCGCGCACCACTGGCCGGCGGAGTCGACGAGCCCCTTCTCCTGGAGCGCGGCGACCAGCTGATCCAGGTAGCCGTGCACGTCACCGACGACGTAGAGGGGGCCCGGGCCGGTGGCGGACTGCCGGGTCGGAGCGGAGACCGGGTCGACCGCCACCTGAAGCGTGTCACCGCGCTTGATGACCGGCAGGTCGCGCTCGGTGGGCGTGTACGCGGCCGGGTAGCCCTCCTTGGGCGCCGCGGGCGCCGCCGGGGCCTCCTCCGGCGGCCGGACCGTTTCGGCGGGCTGCGTGCCGTGGGCGTACGGACCGGTCTCGTTCACGTACGCGGGAACCCGGAAGTCGCGCAGCGTAGCCGTCCGCTCCACCTCGGGTCCCTGACCGGCCCCCTGAGACATCGACCCCTCCACCATCGCGCCGCCTGTGCACCGCTTCGGACTGCCTGGTCGCAGCGGCCCGCGGTGTTGTGGGCCCATCATAGGAACGCGGATCGCGCCATGTGATGACCCAGGGGTGGTGAATCGGGACTGGACTCCGGTTCACCGTGGCTTTCGCCCCGATTGGACAGTCTTAGGCAATCCCGCGGCCACCCGTGTCCTAACGGCCCTCCGACGCGCGGGGCGGGCTGACCGTCCTGCGCTGGGTGCGCCGCTGGGACGAGGTCCGCACGATCAGCTCGGTCGGTATGACCTGCTCGACCGGTTGGTCCGACTCGACCCCTTCGATGGCGTCGATGAGGAGCTGGACGACCGCCGTGCCGATCCGGCGCGGCTTCAGCGAGAGCGTGGTGATGGGCGGCTCGGTGCTGGCGTACACCGTGGACTCGCTGCAGCACACCAGCAGCAGGTCGTCGGGGACGCGCAGGCCGTAGCGGCGGGCGGCGGCGAGCAGGTCGGTGCCGTTGGGGTCGAACAGTCCGTAGACGGCGTCGGGCCGGTCGGGGCGGGCCAGCAGCCGGTCGGCGGCGACGGCGCCCGCGCACGGGTCGTGGGCGGGGTAGGCCTCGTACACCGGGTCCTGGCCGACGCGCTTGCACCACTGGAGGTAGGCGGTCGTCGACAGGTGGGTGTAGGTGTCCGTCGTGGTGCCGGTGAGCAGGCCGATACGGCGGGCGCCGGCCTCGGCGAGGTGGTCGAGGATGCCGAGGACGGCGGCTTCGTGGTCGTTGTCGACCCAGGCGGTGACCGGGAGTGCGCCGGCCGGGCGGCCGTCGCTGACCACCGGTAAGCCCTGCCGCACCAGCTCGCTGACGACCGGGTCCTGGTCGGAGGGGTCGATGACGACCGTGCCGTCCAGGGCGACGTTCGACCACACGTCGTGGCGCGAGGTCGCGGGCAGGATGACGAGGGCGTAGCCGCGGGCGAGCGCGGCCGAGGTGGCGGCGCGGGCCATCTCGGCGAAGTACGCGAACTCGGTGAAGGTGAAAGGTTCATCCCCGTACGTCGTCACGGTCAGGCCGATGAGGCCCGACTTGCCGGTACGGAGGGTGCGGGCCGCGGCCGAGGGGCGGTACCCCAGCCGGTCGGCGACCTCGCGGACATGGCGCCGGGTGGCGTCGGGGAGGCGCCCCTTGCCGTTGAGGGCGTCGGAGACGGTCGTGATGGATACTCCGGCGGCGGCGGCCACGTCTCTGATGCCCGCCCGGCCCGGCCGGCTCCCTCGGCGTGAGGTTTCCGCGCGGCTCACCTGGTGCTTCCCTGCTGCTGTCATGGCGAGCCGATAGTAGGGCTCTTGCGGTGGGGTAGTGCGGACGCATATGCACGCGTTGACAGGCACGTTTCTGCATGGTCGTCGTGGTCCAAGTGCCTTTGAAACCATGGCAGTTACCCGGTGTCATGTTAGGACGTGACGCGGTGGCACGTATGGGCCTGCCGACCCCTCGATGTCTCGAAGAGGTCTCAACTCACCTTCACGAGGGATGCGCGCCACGGCGCAAGCCACCGGCGCATAGATATATGTGGACGCGCCCCCCCATTTCGTATGCATTCGTATGAAGACGCCGCTGATGTCGGTGTGACGGACGAGGTCGGCCTCGCGCACGAGTGATGGCTTCCGACCCATACGCAGCGGCGCCCAATCCTCATAAGGTGTGCAGTATTGGATGCCGGTGGTGGTCACGAGGAGGACTGCGGTGAGCGAGACAAGCCCGAAGCTGCGTGCCGAGCTGGAGGGTATCCCCACCTACAAGCCGGGGAAGCCCGCTGCGGCCGGCGGTCCGGTGGCGTACAAGCTGTCCTCGAACGAGAACCCCTACCCGCCGCTGCCGGGGGTCATGGAGTCGGTGACGGCGGCCGCCTCCTCCTTCAACCGCTACCCGGACATGGCGTGCACGGCCCTGACCAACGAGCTGGCCGAGCGCTTCGCCGTGCCGGCCTCGCACGTGGCCACGGGCACCGGTTCCGTCGGTGTCGCCCAGCAGCTGATCCAGGCCACCAGCGGTCCCGGCGACGAGGTCATGTACGCCTGGCGGTCCTTCGAGGCGTACCCGATCATCACGCAGATCAGCGGGGCGGCCTCCGTGCGGGTCCCGCTGACGCCGGGCGATGTGCACGATCTGGACGCGATGGCGGACGCGATCACCGAACGCACGCGCCTGATCTTCGTCTGCAACCCGAACAACCCGACCGGAACGGTGGTGCGGCGGGCCGAGCTGGAACGGTTCCTCGACCGCGTGCCCTCCGATGTGCTGGTGGTCCTGGACGAGGCCTACCGCGAGTTCATCCGCGATGCCGAGGTGCCGGACGGGGTGACGCTCTACCGCGACCGGCCGAACGTCTGCGTGCTGCGCACGTTCTCGAAGGCCTACGGCCTCGCCGGGCTGCGCGTCGGCTTCGCCATCGCCCACGAGCCGGTGGCGGCGGCGCTGCGCAAGACGGCCGTGCCGTTCGGCGTGAGCCAGCTGGCGCAGGAGGCGGCGATCGCCTCGCTGCGTGCCGAGGACGAGCTGCTGGGGCGGGTCGGCTCGCTGGTGTGCGAGCGCACCCGTGTGGTCGACGCGCTGCGCGCCCAGGGCTGGACGGTGCCCGAGACGCATGCCAACTTCGTGTGGCTGCGGCTGGGGGAGCGGACGGTCTCCTTCGCCGGGGCCTGCGAGCGGGCCGGCGTGGTGGTCCGGCCGTTCCCGGGTGAGGGCGTGCGGGTCACCGTCGGGGAGACCGAGGCGAACGACATCTTCCTGAAGACGGCGGAGGCGTTCCGCAAGGAGGCCTGATCCTGTCAGCGTGATCCGGTCAGGTCTGGGCCGGCAGGTCTGGGCCGGCAGGCCTGATCCGGTCGGGTCTGGCCCGGCAGGTCGGATCCGGTCAGGTCCGAGCTGGCTGCGGCCGGCCGAGAGCGTCGCGGCATCTTGCGAGGAGGGGGTCCCCCCAGGGCCTGGGGACCCCCCCTTCGCTGTTCGAAGACAGGTGCGCCATAATTGCTTGTGAATGTGAACGCGTTCACAAGCGGGTCCGATTGTTGCCTGTTGTGCAGGACACATCGGGATGAACCGCCGCCGTGATCGCGGTGACGTAAGGAGAGTGACGACGTGAACCTGGCTTTGGCGCCGGAGACACTGGCGCGCTGGCAATTCGGCATCACGACCGTCTACCACTTCCTGTTCGTTCCCCTGACGATCTCGCTGGCCGCCCTGACGGCCGGTCTGCAGACCGCCTGGGTGCGCACGGAGAAGGAGAAGTACCTCAGGGCCACCAAGTTCTGGGGCAAGCTCTTCCTGATCAACATCGCCATGGGCGTGGTCACCGGCATCGTGCAGGAGTTCCAGTTCGGCATGAACTGGTCGGACTACTCGCGCTTCGTCGGTGACATCTTCGGTGCCCCGCTCGCCTTCGAGGCACTGATCGCGTTCTTCTTCGAGTCCACGTTCATCGGACTGTGGATCTTCGGCTGGGACAAACTGCCCAAGAAGATCCACCTGGCCTGCATGTGGATGGTGTCGCTCGGCACGATTCTGTCGGCGTACTTCATCCTCGCGGCCAACTCGTGGATGCAGCACCCCGTCGGCTACCGGATCAACGAGGCCAAGGGCCGCGCCGAACTCACCGACTTCTGGGCGGTGCTGACCCAGAACACGGCGCTCAGCCAGGCCTTCCACACGCTCTCCGCCGCCTTCCTGACCGGTGGCGCCTTCATGGTCGGCATCGCCGCCTACCACCTCGCCCGCAAGAAGCATGTGCGCGAGATGAAGACCTCGCTGCGGCTCGGCCTGGTCACGGTCGTCATCGCCGGCCTGCTCACCGCGGTCAGCGGCGACGTCCTCGGCAAGGTCATGTTCAAGCAGCAGCCGATGAAGATGGCCGCGGCCGAGGCGCTGTGGGACGGACAGAAGCCGGCGCCGTTCTCGGTCTTCGCCTACGGCGATGTGGACAAGGGCCACAACACGGTGGCCGTCGAGATCCCCGGCCTGCTGTCCTTCCTGGCCAACGACGACTTCACCTCCTACGTCCCCGGCATCAACGACGTCAACAAGGCCGAGCAGGAGCAGTTCGGGCCCGGCGACTACCGGCCCAACATCCCCGTCGCCTACTGGGGATTCCGCTGGATGATCGGGTTCGGCATGGCGTCCTTCGCCATCGGCCTCGCGGGACTGTGGCTGACCCGCAAGAAGTTCCTGCTGCCCCGGCATCTGCGGGTCGGCGACGACGAGGTGCCCCATCTGGTGCTGCTGCCGAACAAGGCGCTCGGCCCGCGGCTGACCACCTGGTACTGGCGCATCGCCATCTGGACGCTGGCCTTCCCGCTGATCGCCAACTCCTGGGGCTGGATCTTCACCGAGATGGGCCGCCAGCCGTGGGTCGTCTACGGCGTGCTGCAGACCCGGCACGCGGTCTCCCCCGGTGTCTCCCAGGGCGAGGTCCTCACCTCGATGACCGTCTTCACGCTGCTCTACGCCGTCCTCGCCGTGATCGAGGTCAAGCTGCTGGTGAAGTACGTGAAGGGCGGCCCGCCCGAGCTCACGGAGGCCGACCTCAACCCGCCCACGAAGATCGGCGGCGACGAGCGTGACGCCGACAAGCCGATGGCCTTCTCGTACTAGGCCGAGGGAGCTGCACAGTCATGGAACTGCACGACGTCTGGTTCGTCCTCATCGCCGTCCTGTGGACCGGCTACTTCTTCCTGGAGGGCTTCGACTTCGGGGTCGGCATCCTCACCAAGCTGCTCGCCCGGAACCGGCCCGAGAAGCGGGTGCTGATCAACACCATCGGCCCGGTCTGGGACGGGAACGAGGTCTGGCTGCTCACGGCGGGCGGCGCCACCTTCGCCGCCTTCCCGGAGTGGTACGCCACGCTCTTCTCCGGCTTCTATCTGCCGCTGCTCGTCATCCTGGTCTGCCTGATCGTGCGCGGAGTCGCCTTCGAGTACCGGGCCAAGCGGCCAGAGGAGAACTGGCAGCGCAACTGGGAGAACGCGATCTTCTGGAGCTCGCTGATCCCCGCCTTCCTGTGGGGTGTGGCCTTCGGCAACATCGTGCACGGTGTGAAGATCGACCGGAACCTCGAGTACGTCGGCGGCGTCGGAGACCTGCTCAACCCGTACGCGCTCCTCGGCGGACTGGTCACCCTGACGCTGTTCACCTTCCACGGCACGGTGTTCACGGCCCTGAAGACCGTCGGTGACATCCGTGAGCGGGCGCGGAAGCTGGCTCTGCGCGTGGGTCTGGTGACGGCCGTGGCGGCGTTGGCCTTCCTGCTGTGGACACAGGCCCACACGGGCAACGGCAGGAGCCTGGTGGCGCTTCTCGTGGCGGTGGTCACCCTGGTGTCCGCGCTCGCGGCGAACCAGGCGGGGCGCGAGGGCTGGGCGTTCGCGCTGTCGGGCATCACCATCGTGGCCGCCGTGGCGATGCTGTTCCTGTCGCTCTTCCCGAACGTCATGCCGTCCACGCTCAACGCGGACTGGAGCCTGACGGTCACCAACGCCTCGTCCAGCCCGTACACCCTGAAGATCATGACCTGGTGCGCCGGTATCGCCACACCGATCATCCTGCTCTACCAGGGTTGGACCTACTGGGTGTTCCGCAAGCGGATCGGCACGCACCACATCGCCGAACCCGCGCACTGAGTCCGGTGAGGGTGTGTTTCACGTGAAACACACCCTCTGGGCCGAAGGGCATGTTCTCCATGAAACCGATCGATCCGCGACTTCTGCGTCACGCCCGTGCCACCCGGCTCTTCCTGGTGGCCGTCGTCGGGCTCGGCGCCATCGGGGCATGCCTGGTCATCGCACAGGCGATGCTCATCGCCGAGGTGGTGATGGGAGCCTTCCAGCACCGGATGCCGGTCGCCGAACTCCGCACTCCCCTGCTGCTGTTGGCCGTCGTCGCCTGCGGTCGTGCGCTGGTCTCCTGGCTGACCGAGCTGGCCGCCCACCGGGCGAGCGTGGCGGTGAAGTCCGAACTGCGCGGGCGGCTGCTGGAGCGGGCGGCGGCGCTCGGCCCCGGCTGGCTGAGCGGGCAGCGCACGGGCTCGCTCGTGGCCCTGGCGACGCGGGGTGTCGACGCCCTGGACGACTACTTCTCGCGCTATCTGCCGCAGTTGGGGCTGGCCGTGGCCGTCCCGGTGGCGGTGCTCGCCCGGATCGTGACGGAGGACTGGGTTTCGGCGGCCATCATCGTCGCCACCCTGCCCCTCATCCCCGTCTTCATGATGCTGATCGGCTGGGCCACGCAGTCCCGCATGGACCGCCAGTGGCGGCTGCTGTCCCAGCTGTCGGGGCACTTCCTGGACGTCGTCGCGGGACTGCCGACCCTGAAGGTGTTCGGCAGGGCCAAGGCACAGGCGGAGTCGATCCGGCGCATCACCGGGGAGTACCGGCGGGCGACCATGCGCACGCTGCGGATCGCCTTCCTGTCCTCCTTCGCCCTGGAGTTGCTTGCCACGCTGTCGGTGGCACTGGTCGCCGTGACGATCGGCATGCGGCTCGTGAGCGGCGACATGGACCTCTACATCGGGCTGGTCATCCTCGTGCTCGCGCCCGAGGCCTATCTCCCGCTGCGTCAGGTGGGCGCCCAGTACCACGCGGCGGCGGAGGGGCTGGCGGCTGCCGAGGAGATCTTCGCCGTGCTGGAGACCCCCGTGCCGGAGTCCGGCACCGAGGCCGTGCCCGCCGGGGCCCTGACCTTCGAGGACGTGAGCGTTCGCTATCCCGGTCGGTCCGCGGACGCGGTGACGGATGTGTCCTTCTCGGTGCGGCCGGGGGAGACGGTCGCCCTCGTCGGGCCGAGCGGTGCGGGCAAGTCGACGCTGCTGAACGTCCTGCTGGGGTTCGTGAAGCCCAGTGCGGGCCGGGTGCGCGTCGCGGAAGCCGATCTCGCCGACGTCGCCCTGGAGCAGTGGCGCTCGCGCATCGCCTGGGTGCCGCAGCGGCCGCACCTTTATGCGGGAACGATCGCCGAGAACGTACGGCTGGCGCGGCCCGACGCGGACGACGCCGCCGTACGCGGGGCGCTGGCCGACGCCGGTGCGCTGGAGTTCGTGGACGCGCTGCCGGAGGGACTGGACACCCTGCTCGGAGAGGACGGGGCCGGGCTCTCCGCCGGGCAGCGGCAGCGGCTCGCGCTCGCCCGGGCCTTCCTCGCCGACCGGCCCGTCCTGCTGCTCGACGAGCCGACGGCGGCCCTGGACGGAGCGACCGAGGCGGAGGTCGTGGACGCGGTGCGGCGGCTGTCCGCGGGCCGGACGGTGCTCCTGGTGGTGCACCGGCCCGCACTGCTGGACGTGGCGGACCGGGTCGTGCGTCTCGACGGGTCGGAGTCCCTCGGGCCGGCGCCGGCCGTGGCCCGCTCCGCCGAGGCACGCCCCGTGCGAACGGCCGAACCCGGACCGGCCTCGGCTCCGGTCGAACCCGGGACCGAGGCCACCACCGTCGCGCGCGGCGTCCTCGCCCGGGTGCGGGCGATGTCCGGTCCCCGGCGCGGCCGACTCGCCCTCGCCCTGCTGCTGGGCAGTCTGGCGCTCGGTAGCGCGGTCGGGCTGATGGCGACCTCCGGGTGGCTCATCTCGCGGGCGTCCCAGCAGCCGCCCGTGCTCTACCTGATGGTGGCCGTCACGGCCACCAGGGCCTTCGGCATCGGGCGTGCGGTCTTCCGGTACGCGGAGCGGCTGGTCTCGCACGACGCGGTGCTGCGGATGCTCGCCGACACACGGGTGGCCGTCTACCGGAGGCTGGAGCGGCTGGCGCCCGCCGGGCTGCGCCGGATGCGCCGCGGCGATCTGCTGACGCGGCTCGTCGCCGACGTGGACGCGCTCCAGGACTACTGGCTGCGCTGGCTGCTGCCCGCCGGCGCGGCCCTGACCGTGTCCGCCGCCTCCGTCGCCTTCACGGCCTGGCTGCTGCCGGAGGCCGGGGCGGTGCTCGCGGCCGGCCTGCTCGCGGCCGGGGCCGGCGTCCCGCTGGTCACCGGGGCCGTGGCCCGGCGTGCCGAGCACCGGCTCGCCCCCGCGCGCGGCGCCCTCGCCATCCGCGTGACCGAGCTGCTCACCGGAACTGCCGAACTGGCCGTCGCGGGCGCCCTGCCCACCCGCATCACCGAGACCCGGCGGGCCGACCGGCTGCTCACCCGGATCGCCTCGCGCGCCGCCACCGCCACCGCCCTCGGCGACGGGCTCACCGCGCTGATCTCCGGACTGACCGTCGCAGCGACCGCCCTCGTCGGCGCCCAGGCGGTCACCGACGGACGGCTCGGCGGCGTGACCATGGCCGTTGTCGTCCTCACCCCGCTGGCCGCCTTCGAAGCCGTCCTCGGCATGCCCCTCGCCGTGCGCTACCGGCACCGGGTACGCCGCAGCGCGGAGCGGGTGTACGAGGTCCTGGACGCCCCCGAGCCCGTCCGTGAACCGGAGCGGCCCCGGCAGGCATCCGCCTCGCCGTTCCCGCTCGCCGTCAGGAACCTGACGGCGCGGTACGCGGGGCAGGACAGGGCGGCGCTCGCCGGACTCGACCTGACGCTCCAGGAGGGTCGCAGGGTCGCCGTGGTCGGGCCGTCCGGCTCCGGCAAGACGACGCTCGCCCAGGTGCTGCTCCGCTTCCTCGACGCGGAGACGGGCACGTACACCCTCGGCGGCGTCGACGCCCACGCTGTGGACGGCGACGACGTACGGCGGCTGGTCGGGCTGTGCGCCCAGGACGCGCATCTCTTCGACAGCTCGGTCCGCGAGAACCTGCTGCTCGCGAAGAAGGACGCGACCGAGGCCGAACTGCGGGACGCCCTCGCGCGGGCCCGGCTGCTCGGCTGGGTGGACTCCCTGCCCGACGGGCTCGACACGCTCGTCGGCGAGCACGGTGCCCGGCTGTCGGGCGGACAGCGTCAGCGACTGGCCCTGGCCCGCGCGTTGCTCGCCGACTTCCCGGTGCTGGTGCTCGACGAACCCGCCGAACACCTCGACCTGGCGACCGCCGACGCGCTCACCGGGGATCTGCTGGCCGCCACCGAGGGCCGTACGACGCTGCTCATCACCCACCGCCTGGCCGGGCTGGCGGCCGTGGACGAGGTGATCGTCCTCGACGAGGGGCGCGTCGTCCAGCGGGGACCGTACGCGGAACTGGCCGCGCTGCCGGGACCGCTGCGTCGGATGGCCGAACGGGAGACGCAGACGGAGCTGCTGGTGGGCGCGCGGTAGCGAGCCGTTCGCGGGCCGCCCCCGGCGGGCGGCCCGCCCGCTACGGCCGCTCCCCCAGCAGCCGCTCGATGACGACCGCGACCCCGTCCTCGTTGTTGGCGACCGTCCGTCCGGACGCCGCGGCGATCGCGGCGGGGTGCGCGTTGCCCATGGCGTAGGACCGGCCGGCCCAGGTGAGCATCTCGACGTCGTTCGGCATGTCGCCGAAGGCGACGACCTCCTCCTGCGAGATGCCGCGCTCGGCACAGCACAGGGCCAGAGTGCTCGCCTTGGAGACGTCCGGACCGCTGATCTCCAGCAGGGCGCTGGGGCTGGACCGGGTGATGGTGACGTGCTCGCCGGCGGCGAGGCGGGCGACGGTGAGGAAGGCGTCGGGATCCAGCGTGGGGTGGTAGGCGAGGATCTTCAGGATCGGCTGGCCGGCTCCGGCTCCGTCCGGCGCCAGCAGTTCCTCGGCCGGCGCGAGGACGTCTGCTATCTCCATGTGCAGCTTCGGATAGACCGGCTCCTGATGGAAGCCGTAGGTCTGCTCGACCGCGTACACCGTGCCCGGTGCCGCCTCGCGCACCAGCCGCACGGCGTCCAGTGCGGTCTCCCGGGCCAGCTCCCGCACCTTCACGAAGCGGTGGCCGCCGGAACCGCCGTGCAGGTCGACCACGGCGGCGCCGTTGCCGCAGATCGCCAGACCGTGGCCGTGCACGTGGTCGCTGACCACGTCCATCCAGCGGGCCGGGCGGCCGGTGACGAAGAAGACCTCGATGCCCGCCTCCTCGGCCGCCGCCAGGGCGGCGATCGTGCGCGGGGAGAGCGACTTGTCGTCGCGCAGCAGGGTGCCGTCGAGATCGGTGGCGATCAGCCGAGGCGGAACGCCGGGGGTGCCCCCCGGCTCGAACGAGGTCGAGAGCTGGGGTGAGGCCGGGGTCTCGGGCCGTCGAGTCGCTGAGGTCACCGCGTCATTGTCGTCTATATGTCCGCACGATCGTGCGAGAGTTCGCACATTTGAGGGGTTGTGTCGGTCACGTCAGCTGGGAGGGAGCTTCCATGGCGATCCGCTCGAAGACCTTCTGGTCCGCGGCGAAGTCCGAGTCGGGGATCGGCCAGTGGATCACGATCTCGGTGAAACCCAGCTCCTGGTGGCGGCCCGCGAAGTCGACGAACGCGTCGAGGGACTCGAGCGGACGACCGCGGTCGGGGGTGAATCCGGTGAGCAGGACCCTGTCGAGCGCGGAGGCGTCACGGCCCGCCGCGGCACACGCGTCCGCGAGCTTCTCGGCCTGGGCGCGAATGGCCTGAACGGACTGCTCCGGCGTGCCGTTCTCGTACAGCTTCGGGTCACCCGTGGTCACCCAGGCCTGCCCGTACCGTGCGGCGAGCCGCAGTCCGCGCGGCCCGGTCGCGGCCACGGCGAAGGGCAGCCGGGGCCGCTGCACACACCCGGGGATGTTGCGCGCCTCGTGCGCCGAGTAGAAGTCGCCCTCGTACGACACCGTGTCCTCGGTCAGCAGCCGGTCGAGCAGCGGAACGAACTCGGCAAAGCGGTCGGCCCGCTCCCGCGGCGTCCATGGCTCCTGACCCAGCGCGGTGGCGTCGAAGCCGGTACCGCCCGCGCCGATGCCGAGGGTGATCCGGCCCCCGGAGATGTCGTCGAGGGAGATCAGCTCCTTGGCGAGGGTGACCGGATGCCGGAAGTTCGGCGAGGTCACCAGGGTTCCCAGCCGCATCCGATCCGTCACGGCCGCGGCGACGGTCAGCGTCGGCACGGCCCCGAACCACGGGCCGTCCCGGAAGCTGCGCCAGGACAGGTGGTCGTAGGTGTAGGCGGCGTGGAAGCCGAGCTGTTCGGCACGTGTCCATGCCGAACGGCCGCCCTCGTGCCAGCGGCGGTAGGGAAGGATCACGGTGCTCAGACGCAGACTCATGGCCCCGAGCCTAAACACCCGTGGCTGTTTCACGTGAAACGGTCACCGCAGGGGGCCGGCGGCCCTGGACTGAAGTGGATCAACGGGCCTCGGAAAACCGCAGGTACCGGGGCGGCACGGACTGCGTCAGCCACACACCGTTGGCGCTGACATGGAAGACATGGCCGTCGCGGTGCATGGCGGCCGCGTCCACCGCGAGGACGACCGGGCGACCGCGGCGGGCGCCGACCCGGGTAGCGGTCTCGCGGTCGGGCGAGAGGTGCACGTCATGCCGGTTCATCGGCCGCAGCCCCTCGCTGCGGATCGCCTCCAGGTTGCGGGCCACGGTCCCGTGGTAGAGGTGCGGCGGCGGTGTCGCGGTCGGCAATCCGAGGTCGACCCCGATGCTGTGGCCCTGACTGGCGCGGATACGGCTGCCCTCGACCGCGAAGCGCCGCTTGTCGTTGGTGGCGACCACGTGGTCCAGTTCCTCGCGGCTGAACCGGAAGCCGTGCGCGGCCGCCGCCGCGATCAGCGCGTCGATCTCGACCCAGCCGCCCTCGTCGAGCATGAGCCCGATCCTCTCGGGCTGGTGGCGAAGGTGCTTGGCGAGGTACTTCGACACCTTCACGGTGCGTCTTTCGTCCATGCCACCAGCCTGCCGGGAGAGACGCGGATCACGCAGGTCAATTCCGCCCGGGAGGTTTGATCCACAGCCAAGTGATGTTGTCCACAGGCAGGAGAGGCGAAGCTGTGGACAACTGGTCTCCGATTCAGGGATGTTGGCCCGGATCCGCGGCACCCAGCGGCGGCTTCGCCCGTGCGAGCCGGCGCCGCGCCCGGGGGGTGAAGCGGGACATCGCGCGGAGGAGACGGGCCTCCGGCGTCACCGGTACCACCGCCTCGTCGCGCACGACCGCGCGCAGGATCGCGTCGGCCACCTTCTCCGGCGGGTAGCCGCGCAGTCCGTACAGGCGGGCCGCGCGCCGCCGCCGGCGCTTCTCCTCCTCCGCGTCGACGCCCGCGAAGCGCGCCGTGGACGTGATGGCGGTGTCGACGAAGCCGGGACAGACCGCCGTGACACCGATCCCCTGCCCGGCCAGCTCCGCGCGCAGGCACTCGCTCAGCATCAGCACCGCCGCCTTGGAGGTGCTGTAGGCGGGCAGGGCCTTCGAGGGCTGGTACGCCGCCGCGGACGCGGTGTTGACGATGTGGCCGCCCTGTCCCCGCTCGGCCATCCGCTTCCCGAACAGCCGGCAGCCGTGGATCACTCCCCAGAGATTGACGTCGAGGACCTTCCTCCAGTCCTCGGCGGTGTGGTCGAAGAACGAGCCGGACAGGCCGATGCCCGCGTTGTTCACCAGGACGTCCACCACGCCGTGCTCGGTGTCGACCTTCTCGGCCAGCTTCTCCATGGCCCGCCCGTCGGAGACGTCCACCGCCTCGGCCCAGGCGGCCGACGCCCCGAGCTGCCGGGACTGCTCGGCGGTGCGGGCCGCGGCCTCGGAGTTCCGGTCGACGGCCACCACTCGCGCGCCGGCCCTGGCGAAGGCGTACGCCGTGGCCCGTCCGATGCCGCTGCCCGCGCCGGTGACCAGCACGAGCTGCCCGGCGAAGCGGTCGGCGTACCTCCCGGTGGCGGCCGGCTGCGGCTGCCCGTCCTCGGTGGCCGTGACGAACTGGGTGATCCAGGCCGCCAGCTGGTCGGGCCGGGTGCGCGGGATCCAGTGCCCGGCGGGGAGCGTGCGGCGCACCAGGCCGGGGGCCCACTGCTCCAGGTCGTCGTACAGGCTCTCCGAGAGGAAGGCGTCGTCGAGGGGAGTGATGAGCTGCACCGGCGCGTGCGCGTGGGCGTCCGCCCGTGGTCTGCGCAGCCGGGCCCGCACGTTGTCCCGGTACAGCCAGGCGCCGTGCGCCGCGTCCCGAGGCAGCGACGAGGTCGGGTAGTCGTCGCCGGGGACCTTCTCGACGCGCCTCAGAATGCCCGGCCAGCGCTTGCCGAGCGGGCCGCGCCAGGCCAGCTCGGGCAGCTTGGGCGTGTGCAGCAGGTACACGTACCAGGACTTGGCGCCCTGGCCGAGGAGCTGGCCCACCCGGCGCGGGGTGGGGCGCCTGACGCGCCTGGCGATCCAGTGACCGAAGTGGTCGAGGGACGGCCCGGACACCGACGTGAAGGAGGCGATCCGGCCCTCGGTGCGCCGGACGCTGACGAACTCCCAGGACTGCACCGAGCCCCAGTCGTGCCCCACCAGGTGCACCGGCTTGCCGGGGCTCACCGCGTCCGCGACCGCCAGGAAGTCGTCGGTCAGCTTGTCGAGGGTGAAGCCCCCGCGCAGGGGCCGCGGCGCGGTGGAGCGGCCGTGGCCTCGGACGTCGTAGAGCACGATGTGGAAGCCGGCGAGGCGCTCGGCGACCTCCGACCAGACCTCCTTGCTGTCCGGGTAGCCGTGCACCAGGACGACCGTGGGCCGCTGTGCGTCGCCCAGTTCGGCCACGCACAACTCGACCCCGCCCGTGCGCACCCGGCGCTCCCGCGCGCCCTTCAGCGTCGTCACTTCTCCTCCGCTCTCCTCCACCGAGGTCGGACACGGCTGCCGAACGTGCCTGTGCTGTGATGCCGGCGACTGTGGCAGTTGTTAGATCAGTCGTCAACAGTGCGATCCGGATGCCGGAACTCCGCAGGCCGCCCGGCCCCAGGGGTCCGACCCCTAAGGTCCCCGTAATACTCGAGGCGGACTCCAAGACGGCTCTGGGGTCTGACGACCGGCGTGGTCCGGATCACTACTGTCGAAGACGTGACTGTGATCGCGACCGAAAGCCTGAGCAAGCGGTTCCCACGGGTGACCGCGCTTGACCGGCTCTCCGTGGACGTCGGACCGGGTGTGACCGGACTCGTCGGCGCCAACGGAGCCGGCAAGTCCACACTCATCAAGATCCTGCTGGGTCTGTCCCCCGCCACCGAGGGCAGCGCCGAGGTGCTCGGCCTCGACGTCGCCACCGAGGGCGCCGCCATCCGTGAGCGCGTCGGCTACATGCCGGAGCACGACTGCCTGCCGCCCGACGTCTCGGCCACCGAGTTCGTCGTCCACATGGCGCGCATGTCCGGCCTGCCCCCGACCGCCGCCCGCGAGCGCACCGCGGACACCCTGCGCCACGTCGGCCTGTACGAGGAGCGCTACCGTCCCATCGGCGGCTACTCCACCGGGATGAAGCAGCGCGTGAAGCTCGCCCAGGCCCTGGTGCACGATCCGCAGCTGGTCTTCCTCGACGAGCCGACCAACGGCCTCGACCCGGTCGGCCGCGACGACATGCTCGGCCTGATCCGCCGCATCCACACCGACTTCGGCATCTCCGTCCTGGTCACCTCCCACCTGCTGGGCGAACTGGAGCGCACCTGCGACCACGTCGTCGTCATCGACGGCGGCAAGCTCCTGCGCTCCAGCTCCACCACCGACTTCACCCAGACCACGACCACCCTCGCCATCGAGGTCACCGACAGCGACGAGCACCCGGACGGCACCCGCGCGGTGCGCGACGCGCTCCACGCGCGCGGTGTGGAGACCCAGGACGGCACCGGCCTGCCGGGCGCGGGACACGTCCTGCTGCTCACCGCCCAGGGCGAGGAGA
The DNA here is from genome assembly GCF_040643155.1 of Streptomyces sp. NPDC047453. Lineage (NCBI taxonomy): Bacteria > Bacillati > Actinomycetota > Actinomycetes > Kitasatosporales > Streptomycetaceae > Streptomyces > Streptomyces sp. NPDC047453. The sequence continues at coordinate 28,916 of NZ_JBEYTS010000045.1, forward strand.
CGTACGACCTGGTGCGGGACGTGATCGCGGACCTCGGCCTCGGCCTGGTGCGCATGGAGCAGCGGCGGCACCACATCTCGGAGGTCTTCCGGGACAGCGACGAACAGCGCGAGACACAGGGGAAGGAGGCGGTCGGCCATGGCGGTTGAACCCACCGCGGCAGCGCCCAAGGGTGACCAGACCCGCATCCACAACATCGGCTACCGCAGCTACGACGGCCCCCGCCTCGGCCGCGCCTACGCCCGCCGTTCGCTGTACTCGCAGTCCCTGCGCGGCGCCTACGGCCTCGGCCGCTCGGTGAAGTCCAAGGTGCTGCCGATGCTGCTGTTCGTGGTGATGTGCGTGCCCGCGGCCATCATCGTCGCCGTCGCGGTCGCCACCAAGGCCAAGGGCCTGCCCATCGAGTACACGCGCTACGCCATCATCATGCAGGGCGTCATCAGCCTGTACATCGCCTCGCAGGCACCCCAGTCCGTCTCGCGCGACCTGCGCTTCAAGACCGTGCCGCTGTACTTCTCACGGCCCATCGAGACCGCCGACTACGTGCGCGCCAAGTACGCGGCGCTGGCCTCCGCGCTGTTCATCCTCACCGCCGCTCCGCTGCTCGTGCTCTACGTGGGCGCGCTGCTGGCCAAGATGGACTTCGCCGACCAGACCAAGGGATTCGCCCAGGGAGTCGTCTCCGTGGCACTGCTCTCACTGCTCTTCGCCGGCATCGGCCTCGTCATCGCCGCCGTCACCCCGCGCCGCGGCTTCGGCATCGCCGCCGTGATCGCCGTACTGGTCATCTCCTACGGCGCCGTCTCCACCCTCCAGGCCATCGCGGAGGCCCGGAACAACTCCGGCGCCATCCCCTGGATCGGCCTGTTCTCACCGGTCACCCTTGTCGACGGCGTGCAGACCGCCTTCCTGGGCGCGACCTCCTCGGCACCCGGCGCCGCCGGCCCGGGCAGCGGACAGGGCGTCGTCTACGTCCTCGTCGTCCTGGGCCTCATCGCCGCCGCATACGGCCTCCTGCTGCGCCGCTACAAGAAGGTGGGACTGTGACGACCCTCAGCATCGACCACGTCTCCCGCTGGTTCGGCAACGTGGTCGCCGTCAACGACATCACCATGACGATCGGCCCCGGCGTCACCGGCCTGCTCGGCCCCAACGGCGCCGGGAAGTCCACGCTGATCAACATGATGGCCGGCTTCCTCGCCCCCTCCACCGGCACGGTCACCCTCGACGGGCAGCCGGTGTGGCGCAACGAGAAGATCTACCGGCACATCGGCATCGTTCCCGAGCGGGAGGCGATGTACGACTTCCTCACCGGCCGCGAGTTCGTCGTCGCCAACGCCGAACTGCACGGCCTGGGCACCAAGGCCGCCCAGAAGGCGCTCGCCACCGTCGAGATGGAGTACGCGCAGGACCGGAAGATCTCCACCTACTCCAAGGGCATGCGCCAGCGCGTCAAGATGGCCTCCGCGCTGGTCCACGACCCCTCGCTGCTCCTGCTCGACGAGCCGTTCAACGGCATGGACCCGCGCCAGCGCATGCAGCTGATGGACCTGCTGCGGCGCATGGGCGACGAGGGCCGCACCGTGTTGTTCTCCTCCCACATCCTGGAGGAGGTCGAACAGCTCGCCTGGCACATCGAGGTCGTCGTCGCCGGACGGCACGCCGCCAGCGGCGACTTCCGCAGGATCCGCCGCCTGATGACCGACCGGCCGCACCGCTACCTGGTGCGCTCCAGCGACGACCGTGCCCTGGCGGCCGCGCTGATCGCCGACCCGTCGACGTCGGGCATCGAGGTCGACCTCGCCGAGGGCGCGCTGCGCATCCAGGCCGTCGACTTCGGCCGGTTCACGACCCTGCTGCCTCGGGTGGCCCGGGACCACGGCATCCGGCTGCACACGGTCTCGCCCTCCGACGAGTCCCTCGAGTCCGTCTTCTCGTACCTGGTCGCGGCGTAGGAGGCCCAAGATGTACGACCCCACAGTCGCCCGGCTCACCTACCGGGCCCTGCTCGGCCGCCGTCGAGCCCTCATTCTCGGCGCGCTGCCGCTGCTGCTCATCGTGATCGCCGCGGCCGTCCGCGCCCTCGCCGGAGCCGACGACCAGACCGCGGTGAACGTCCTGGGCGGGTTCGCGCTCGCCACCATGGTGCCGATCATCGGCGTCATCGCCGGCACCGGAGCGATCGGGCCGGAGATCGACGACGGCTCGGTGGTGTACCTGCTGTCCAAGCCGCTCAAGCGGTCGACGATCATCTTCACCAAGCTGATCGTGGCGATCGCGGTGACCATGGTCTTCTCCGCGGTGCCGACCCTGGTCGCCGGGCTGATCCTCAACGGCAACGGGCAGCAGATCGCCATCGCCTACACCGTGGCCGCACTGGTCGCCTCCATCGCCTACGCGGCCCTCTTCCTCCTGCTGGGCACGGTCTCCCGGCACGCGGTGGTCTTCGGGCTCGTCTACGCGTTGGTCTGGGAGGCGCTGTTCGGCTCCCTGGTGCCCGGGGCGCGCACGCTGAGCATCCAGCAGTGGGCGCTGGCCGTGGCGCACAAGGTCGCCGGCGGGGACATGGTCACCTCCGACGTCGGGCTGCCGACGGCGACGGTGCTGCTGGTGGTGGTGACCGTCCTGGCCACCTGGTACGCCGGGCAGAAACTGCGGTCGCTGAACCTCGCCGGCGAGGAGTGAGGCATCCGATCGAGGCCGGGCGGTCCTGCCCGGCCTTGACGGAGGCTTCACCTTCACCCGGGCACACTGGGCAAAGCGGACGAAGCGGCAGGAGGGCGTGATGGCGGGCGAAGTGCCGGAGAGCGAAGGCCGGGGGACGACCGGGGACACGTGGGACGACGTCGTCCTGGACGCCGACTTCATACGCGCCGCCGGGACCGCCGAGCCGTCCGGCCGGGCACGGATGCTCGCCGCGCGCTGGCGCCGCGAGGAGCCCGAGCCCCAGCCGTGGCGCTCCGACGAACCGCCCGCCGGATGGTTCTTCAGCAAGGTCCGCCGGCGTCGGTGGCGGCGGCGGTGAAGGGGCCTGGGGCGGTCGGTAATTCGGTGGCACCGGAGCCGTCGTAGCGGCACAGTGGTGGTGTTCACCGCGCCGGACCGAATCGGCGCCACGTTCTGGGAGAGGAGCTGGGCGATGTCGATGCACGGCAGTACGCCGAGCTCCCGACAGGGCAGCCCGCGGCGGGCTCCGGAGTAACTACCGGCTCCGTCGAGTCCGCCTCGCACGGGGAGCTGCCCGGGGCGGCCGCTTCGAGCACGCGAATCCCTTCGCGTGGGCCGCCCACCCGGAGGATTGGCCGAGTGGCAAGGCACCGGCTTGGTTCAAGCCGCGGTCGGGGTCGCCCCCGCGCACGTTCGATCCGTGCATCCTCCGCTGAGACCGAGGGCTCAGCCCACCAGCTTCTCCAGCAGCACCGCGATGCCGTCCTCGTCGTTCGAGGCCGTCACCTCGTCGGCGACCGCCTTCAGTTCCTCGTGGGCGTTGGCCATCGCCACGCCGCGGGAGCCCAGGAGAACATCGGGACGTCGTTGGGCATGTCGCCGAAGGCGATGGTGTCCGCCGCCTTCAGGCCCAGCCGTCGCGCGGCCAGAGAGAGCCCCGTCGCCTTCGACAGGCCCAGCGGCAGCAGCTCGACGATGCCCTCGCCGGCCATGGTCACCGAGACGAAACCGCCGGCGGTCCGGCGGGCCACGTCGGCCAGTTCGTCGTCCGTGAGGTCCGGGTGCTGGACGTAGATCTTGTTGAGGGGCGCGCTCCACAGGTCCGCGACGTCCGTGAACGGTGTCGCCGGAAGCGGGCCCGTGACCGCGTAGCCGGGACCGACCAGCACCTCGCCGTCCAGGCCGTCGCGGCTGGCCGCCAGGTACAGCGGACCGACCTCCGCCTCGATCTTGGCCAGGGCCACGGCCGCCAGTTGCCGGTCCAGGGTCACCGAGGTCAGCAGGCGGTGCTCCCCGGCGTCGTACACCTGGGCGCCCTGGCCGCAGACCGCGAGGCCCCGGTAGCCGAGGTCGTCGAGGACGTTCCGGGTCCAGGGCACCGCGCGGCCGGTGACGACGAGGTGCGCGGCACCCGCCGCGGTGGCCGCGGCGAGCGCCTCACGGGTGCGCTGGGAGACCGACCCGTCGGAGCGCAGGAGCGTCCCGTCGAGGTCGGTCGCGATCAGCGTGTAGGGGAACGGCCCGGCGGTGGGTCTCACTTGGCCACCGGTTCCAGGACCTCCCGGCCGCCGAGGTAGGGACGCAGCACTTCCGGCACCCGCACGGAGCCGTCGGCCTGCTGGTGGTTCTCCAGGATCGCGACGATGGTGCGCGGGACGGCGCACAGCGTGCCGTTGAGCGTTGCCAGGGGGCGGACCGCCTTGCCGTCACGGAAGCGGATCTGGAGCCGGCGGGACTGGAACTCGGTGCAGTCCGAGGTCGAGGTCAGCTCGCGGTACTTGTCCTGGGTCGGGACCCACGCCTCGCAGTCGAACTTGCGCGAGGCCGAGGCGCCCAGATCGCCCGAGGCGACGTCGATCACGCGGAACGGCAGCTCCAGCGAGGTCAGCCACTGCTTCTCCCACTCCAGCAGCCGGCGGTGCTCCTCCTGCGACTCCTCGGGGGTGACGTAGGAGAACATCTCGACCTTGTCGAACTGGTGGACGCGGAAGATGCCCTTGGTGTCCTTGCCGTGCGAGCCGGCCTCGCGGCGGAAGCATGGCGAGAACCCGGCGTACCGCAGCGGCAGGCGGTCGGCGTCGATGATCTCGTCCATGTGGTACGCCGCCAGCGGCACCTCGGAGGTGCCGACCAGGTACAGGTCGTCCTTGTCGAGGTGGTAGACGTCCTGGGCGGCCTGGCCGAGGAAGCCCGTGCCCGCCATCGACTGGGGGCGGACCAGCGCGGGGGTCAGCATCGGCGTGAAGCCGGCCGCGGTGGCCTGGGCGATCGCCGCGTTCACCAGCGCCAGCTCCAGCAGGGCGCCGACACCGGTGAGGAAGTAGAAGCGCGAGCCGGAGACCTTCGCGCCCCGCTCCACGTCGATCGCGCCGAGGAGCTGGCCGAGCTCCAGGTGGTCCTTGGGCTCGAAGCCCTCGGCGGCGAAGTCGCGGATCGTGCCGTGCGTCTCCAGCGTGACGAAGTCCTCCTCGCCGCCGACGGGCACGTCGGGGTGGATGAGGTTGCCGAGCCGGAGGAGGAGCTCCTGGGTCTCGGCGTCGGCCGCGTCGCGCTCGGCGTCGGCGGTCTTGACGTCGGCTGCGAGCCCGCTCGCACGCTTCAGCAGCTCGGCCTTCTCGTCACCGGAGGCCTTGGGGATGAGCTTGCCCAGAGCCTTCTGCTCGGCGCGCAGCTCGTCGAAGCGGACGCCGGACGACCTGCGTCGCTCGTCGGCAGACAGGAGGGCGTCGACGAGCGCGACGTCCTCTCCACGGGCACGCTGCGAGGCGCGCACACGGTCGGGGTCCTCACGGAGCAGACGAAGGTCAATCACGCGGTCAAGGCTACCGGTGCGACGTTCCACCCCACGACCCAGTATTCCAAACCATGCCTTACGTACCGCTACGGGCGAATTGCTTCCGGTGTCAATGAGGGAGACCCCGCCTCCCTGGAACGAGGCAGGTGGCGGGTGCCGGGTTGACCTGATTCCCTTGTGCGGAAGGGGACTTGAGGTCGGTTGTCCACAGGGATCCACACCTTCCGGCGAGTTATCCACAGGCTGTGTGGAAGATCTGTGGATTTCGGAATTGATCACTCCGGAAGCGTTGTGCGGAGGGAGGAATTCCTGTCTTGAGGTGCCCGGACGCCCACTTTCGGCGGAAAGGGGTCGCCCCAAAAGATGAACCAAAGGAGACGAGTGGACGAAGGGTGACCTGTGGGGCCTCGACCGACCTTGGGGCCCGAAGGGCGATTTGTCGACCGAGTCCCCCTTGGGTGTCGACTTGTCCCCAGGCCGAGAGGGGAGGGTGTGGATAACTTCTGTGGACAACCAACATCCGCGGGCAGCACCGGCCGGAAGCGGCACAACCGGCTAGAAACGGCCGTCCTGGCAGCGTGCCACCCAGTCCGCCGCCGCCACGAACTCCTGGTCCGAGGTCCCGGTCAGCGGAGGCCGTACGTCAGCCGTGTCGCCGTCCGCCCGCGGGTACGAGCCCAGGAAGCGCACCTGGAGGCAGATCCGCTTGAGGCCCATCAGGGCCTCCGCCATCCGGCGGTCGTTGATGTGGCCCTCGGCGTCGACGCAGAAGCAGTAGTTGCCGATGCCGGCGCCCGTCGGGCGGGACTGCAGCAGCATCAGGTTGATACCGCGGGTGCTGAACTCGCCCAGCAGGTCGCGCAGCCCGCCGGGATGGTCGTCGCGCTGCCACAGCACCACGGACGTCTTGTCCGTGCCGCTCGGCGCGGCGGGCCGAGCGGGCCGACCGACCAGCACGAACCGGGTCTGCGCGTTCTCCGCGTCGTGGATGTCCGTCTCCAGGGGCACGAGCCCGTACCGCGCGGCCGCGAACTCACCGGCGAACGCGGCGTCGTAGCGGCCCTCCTGGACCAGGCGGGCGCCGTCCGCGTTCGAGGCGGCCGACTCCCAGACGGCGTCCGGAAGGTTCGCCGAGAGCCAGTTGCGCACCTGCGGCTGGGCGGCCGGGTGGGCGGTGACCGTCTTGATGTCCGACAGCGTCGTACCGGGCCTGACCAGCAGCGCGAAGGTGATCGACAGCAGCACCTCGCGGTAGATCATCAGCGGCTGGCCCGCGACCAGTTCGTCGAGCGTGGTGGTGATGCCGCCCTCGACGGAGTTCTCGATCGGCACGAAGGCGGCCTCGGCCGCGCCGGCCCGGACGGCGTCCAGCGCCGACTGCACGGACACGTACGGAACCAGTTCCCGCGTGGCCGTCTCGGGAAGGGTGCGCAGGGCGACTTCGGTGAAGGTGCCCTCGGGGCCGAGATACGCATAGCTCGCTGGCATGACCTCACCCTAATGGCCTCGGCCGGACCCGGCTCGCGTGTCTCACGGAAGCCCCTCCCCCGGGTGAACCGGGTGTGACGGGTGTGATCGCGCCGGCTCCCGCCGTGCTCACCCCTCCAGCAGTCGCTGCCCCACGTACTCGCCCTTCGCCGCCCCGCCCGGGACCGCGAACAGACCGCTCGCCTCGTGCCGGATGTACGCCGACAGCGCGTCGCCGCGGTCCAGCTTGCGCTGCACCGGGACGAAGCCGCGCAGCGGGTCCGCCTGCCAGCAGATGAACAGCAGGCCCGCGTCCGGGGCGCCGTCGGCGTCGAAGCCGTCGTGGTAGGAGAAGGGGCGCCGGAGCATGGCCGCGCCCCCGTTCTGGTCGGGCCGGGTGATCCGGGCGTGGGCGTTGACCGGGACGACGTAGGTGCCGTCCTTGCCGGTCTTCTCCAGGTCCATCGCGGTCGACTCGGTGGAGCCGCCGAGCGGCGCCCCGTCGGACTTGCGGCGCCCGATGACGTTCTCCTGCTGGGGGAGCGACAGCTTCTCCCAGTCGTCCAGGAGCATCCGGATGCGGCGTACGACGACGTAGGAGCCTTTCGCCATCCAGGCCGGATCGCCGTTCGCGGGCACGAAGAGGCGCTGGTCGAAGTCCGGGTCGTCCGGCTTCGGGTTGCGGGTGCCGTCGATCTGCCCCATCAGGTTGCGGGCCGTCATGGGCCGCGCGGTGGCTCCGGGGGAGCGGTTGAAGCCGTTCATCTGCCAGCGGACGCGGGCGGCGCCGCCCGCGTCCTTCTGGAGGGCGCGCAGGGCGTGGAAGGCGACCAGCGCGTCGTTCGCGCCGATCTGCACCCAGAGATCACCGTTGCTGCGGGCCTTGTCGAGCCGGTCGGAGGAGAAGTCGGGCAGCGGGTCGAGAGCGCCGGGCCGCTGCCGGCGCAGATCCGTCCGGTCGAAGAAGGAGTGGCCGAAGCCGAAGGTGACCGTCAACGCCGAGGGGCCCGCGTCCCGTGCCACGTCGGTGTCGTCGTGCGCGGTGGGCTCACCCGCCATCAGCCGCTCGGCCGACGCCGACCAGCGGCGCAGCAGCGCGGCGGCCTCCTTGCGGCCCGCTCCGGGCGCGAGGTCGAAGGCGACGAGATGGCCGCGGGCCTGGAGGGCGTCGGTGATGCCGGGCTGATGTTTCCCGTGAAACATCGCCCGGTCGGCGCCGAGCGAGGTGAGAGGGGTGGCACCGGCGGGCGCCGCCGTGTAGCCGAGGCCCGCGCCGGCCGCGCCGAGGACGAGCCCGGTGGCACCGGCCGTGCCGAGCAGCCGCCGGCGCGACACGCCCGCTCCTGCGGCGGTGCCGGCCCGCGCGGACGCGGTCGCCGCGGGCGAGGGGGCCGGGGAGGTGGCCTCCGAGGTGGACTGGTCGGTCATGGTGCGGTTCAGCCGATCTGCGCGTTCTTGGTGACGGTCACCTGGTCGATGTCGGAGGTCCGCACGGTCACGGCGACCTGCCAGTCGCCCGCCATGGGGATCTGCACTCCGCTCGCCACCCAGTGTCCGGTGGTGACGTACTCGGGGTTCACCGGGAGCGGTCCGAGGTCCTTCGCGGCCAGCGTGAAGGCGATCTTGAGCTCGGTGATGTCGCGGAGGCGCCCGTTCGGCCCGAGGGCAAAGATGTGCAACTCGTTGCCGCCCACGCGCGCGGGGTCGATGTCGATCCGTACGACGCCCTTGCCGTCCTTGCCGCCGGTGTCGAACGGCATGTCGAGGGTGACCGCGCCCACCCCGGAGGACGAGGAAGAGGACGCGGGGGACGACGTGGCGGTCCTGGCCTCCGTCTCCGTGCGCCCCGGTTCGGTCTGCGTCAGCACGGTGGTGACGGCGAGCAGCACGACGGCGACACCCGCTTCCATCAGCACGGACCGGCGCAGCCCGAAGCGGTGGGGGTCGGCGTCCCGCAGCCGTTTCCGCCGTGCGGTGTCCACGGCGGCCTGCTGCCGCGCGAGCTGGGCGGCCCGCCGGGCGGCCTCCCCCGTCGCCGCCTTCCCGCCCGGCTTGGCCTTGTCGTCGTCGGCCTTCCCGGTTTCGCTCTTCACGGCCCCAGCCCCGGTCTTCCCGGCCCCGGCCTTCCCGGTTCCGGCCTTCGCGTCCGGGCCGGGATTCCTGCCCGCGGTCGCCGCGACCTTCGCGCGTGCCTTGGCCGGGGCCTTCACGGCGGCCGTCTGCGCCAGTCGGCCCGTCCAGCGGCGGGAGGTCCAGGCGACGCCGACCATCAGCGCCACCAGACCGACCTTGACGAGGAGCAGCTGTCCGTAGCGGGTGTCGGTGAGCGCCGACCAGGAGCCGACCTGGCGCCAGGACTGATAGGTGCCGGTCGCGACCAGCGCGAGGACGGAACCGAAGGCGACCTGGGAGAAGCGGTGGACGGCCGCGGTCTCGACCGGGGTCTCGGCGGGCGCCCGGTACAGCGCGACCAGGAGGGCGACGAGACCGCCGAGCCAGGCGGCCACGGCGAGCAGGTGGACGACGTCGACCGGCATCGCGATGCCCGGCTGGAGCCCGGTCGAGGCGTGCTCGGACATGGCCCAGCTGGCCGCGAGCCCGATGGCGACCACGGTGCCGCCGATCGCGAGCCCGAAGGTCAGATCGCGCTTCTCGTCGTCCGTGCGCTTCTGGTACTCCCCGAAGAGCACCGCGACGAACAGCGCCGCCGCGGCGAGCAGCAGCAGCCGGGAGACGAGGGCCGCCCCGGTCCTGGTCTGGAGCACCTGCCCGAGGAGTGTCAGGTCGAAGACGTCCCCGATCTTTCCGGAGGTGGTGTAGGAGCCGCGCAGGAGCAGCAGCGCGAGCGTGGCCGCGGTGAGCGCGACCCAGCCGGAGACGATGAGCCGCTGCACCGCCCGCACTCCCGAGCCGCGCTGCCAGCAGGCCAGTACGAAGGCGGCACCGCCGGCCAGGACGACGAAGCCGGCGTACGACACGTACCGTCCGAGCCCGTAGAGCCCGCCGACGATCCCGCCGCCCGCCGTCTGGTCGCCGACCGCGGCGGTCGTCTTGGAGGGGGCGCCGATGGAGAAGGTGTAGGCACCGCCGACGGGGTGGCTGTCGGCCGAGACCACCTGGTAGGCGACGGTGTAGGTGCCGTCCGGCAGCCCGCTGCGCAGTCGCACGGCGTACGTCGTCCCGCTGACCGCGGTGGGCTTCCCGGTGTCGACGCGGTTGCCCTTGGGGTCCAGGACGCGCAGCGAGCTGTCGCTCAGGGCGACCGGCTCGGAGAAGGTCAGCGACACCTGGGCGGGCGCCTTGTCGACCACCGCCCCCTGCTGCGGATCGCTGCCGGTCAGCGCGGCGTGCGCGGAGGCCGGGGCGGCTCCGGCGAGGAGCACGCCGGCGACGGCCATGAACAGCAGCATCAGGGCCCGGAAGCGTGGGGCGATGGTCTGCGACAAGGTGGTCCCTCCCTCAGTGTCCGGTCGCGGGGTTGTACGTGGCCGATTTCACCGGCATCTCGACCTTGACGGTGCCGGATTCGGCGAAGTGCAGTTCGACGAGGACCGTCTGGCCCTGCCGGGGCGCGCGCTTCAGCTTGTCGAACATCAGGTGGTTGCCGCCGCTCTCGAACACGAGCCGCCCGTGGGCGGGGACGGTGAGGGGGCCGGCCTCCGTCATGACCCCGCCGGCGGTCTGGTGCACGGTGACGTCCTCGGCCTCGACGCTGGTGACCGAGGTGAGTTCGTCCTTGGCGCCGCCCTTGTTCTCGATCGTCAGGAAGCCTGCCGCCATCGCGTCCGACACCGGCTGGGGCATGTAGGCGGAGTGGACGGACAGTTCGGCCTTCGCGTCGCCGGTCCCGGAGGACGCGCCGCAGCCGGTCAGCAGGGCGGTACCGGTCAGGGCCGCGGCCACGAGTGCCGCCGCCGGTGCCGGCCGCCTCACGGGTTCTCCCCCTTGACGATCCTGGGGAGGTCCTTGGTGTAGTCGTCGACGGTGGCGTCCTCGCCGTAGAGGACGTATCCGGCGTCGGTCTTCGGGGAGAACGCGATCACCTGGGTGCCGTGCATCGAGACGAGCTTGCCGGTCTTGTCCTTCGTGGTCGGCTCGATGGAGATGCCCAGGGTGCGCGCGCCGGCCTGGATGGTGGAGAAGTCGCCGGTCAGTCCTATGAACTGCGGGTCGATCATCTTGAGCCACTTGCCGAGCTCGGCCGGGGTGTCGCGGTCCGGGTCGGTCGTGACGAACACCACGCGCAGGTCGTCCTGCTCGGCCTTGGGCAGCGCCTTCTTGGCGACCGCGATGTTGTTCATGGTCAGCGGGCAGGCGTCGGGGCAGTGGGTGTAGCCGAAGTAGACCAGCGTCGGGTGGCCGGCGGTCTCCTTGCGGAGGTCGTACTGCTTTCCCCGGGTGTCGGTGAGGACCAGGTCCGGCTTCTCGAACGGCTGGTCGAGGACGGTCGCGGCCTTCTGCGAGGTGTCCTCGGAGACGACGGCGACGGGCTTCCCGCCGTCGCTGCCGCTGCCGCACGCGGAGAGGGTCATGGTGGCCGCGGCGAGCAGGGCGGCCGCGACGAAGGTCTTGTTGCGCATAGAGAAATGTCCCAGATGTGAGAACTCCGGCGCGCACCGGGGGTCGTACGAGAGGGTCGCACGACCCCCGGAGCGCGTGACGGACGAGCCGGATCAGGCGGTGGTGCGCCTGCGGCCGGCGAGTACGCCGTAGGCCACGCCGGCCGCGCCGACGAGGATGCCGGCGATGCCGAGGACGCGGGCGGTGGTGTCGCTGCCGCTCTTGGAGGTGTCGGCGGCGGTGGCCTGGGCGGCGGGCTTGGTGTCGGCGGCGGCGTCCTTGGCCGACGCGTCGTGTCCGTCACCCTCCGAGGCCGCGGTCAGCTGAAGCACCGGCGCCGGGCTGTCCGGCTCGGCCTGGCCCTTCTGCGGCACCTCGATCCAGCGCACGACCTCCTTGTTGGAGTACGTCTGGATCGCCTTGAAGACCAGCTGGTCGGCGTCCTCGGGCAGCGTGCCGATGGAGACCGGGAACTTCTGGAAGAAGCCGGGCTTGATGCCGTCGCCGTCGGCGGTCCAGGTGACCTTGGTGACGGCTTCGGAGATCTTCTTGCCGTGCATCTCCAGCGGCTTGTCCAGCTGGGACTTGGTGACGTCGATCTTCCAGCCGGTCATCGGCTGTGGCATCACGGAGGCCAGCGGGTGGTCGGTCGGGAAGTTGACCTCGATCTTGGTGGTGGAGGCGTTGTCGCGCTCGTTGGGGACCTTGAAGTCGACGACGGCGTAGCCGCCCTTGGCGGCGGGGCCCTCCGGCTGGACGCTGACGTGCGCGAACGCGGGGGCGGACAGGGCGAGGACGGCCGAGCCGGCGACGGCGGCGGTGGCGACGAGTCGAGAAGCCTTCATAGGGGGTGCACTCCGCATCGGGTGAGTTCCGGTGTCTGAGGGGTGCGCGTGCGGGGCGGGACCGGTGCTCCCGGTGTTCCCGCCGGACGGGCACGCGCGCGCGTGCCGCACGACGGCGGCCGCTCCCCCGGCGGAAACCCGCTCGGTGGGCTGGTGGTCGCGTCGCGTCAGGCAGCGAGGACGAGTGCGGCGGCGGCCGGCGGGCCGCGGCGGATCACCGTGTGCTGGAGTGCGGTGGTGTGCGGGGTGAGCGGCGCGGAGTCGGCGGTGCGCCGGAAGCGTGGGCCGGTGCCGGCCGTCGTGGGCAGCCCGGCGCACAGGGCGCGCACCAGGGCGAGCGCCCCGCGCAGGGACCGTACGAGCGCTGCCTCGGCGACTCCGTGCGCCGACAGCTCGATCAGCCGCAGCAGGGCCAGGTCGCCGCGCCGCAGCACCCAGCCCGTGGCGACGGCGGCCAGGACGTGGACGAGCAGCATCGGCAGGGACGGCAGCAGCGCGGCGGCCGCGCCGATGGGGAACGGGGAGCCCGCCGGGTGGTGCGGGGCGCCCGGGCCCGTGCCGGCGCCGCCGTAGGCGTGTGCGTCGACGAGTACCCGGTAGGCCTGGGCCGGGCTGATCGCGGCGGCGGTCGCCCCGCACACGTACCGGGCGGCCTGCTGGACGAGCTCGGCGTCGGACAGCACGGGCAGCGAACCCGTCGGCCCCGTCGATCCCGTGGAGCCCATGGTCATGGCACCGGAGGCCGTGGCGCCCATGCCGCTCTGCCCCATGCCGAACAGGCTGTGCAGCACGGTCTGGCCGACCACGAGCAGCGCCGCGATCCCCGGCAGGGAACGCGCGCGCCCGGCGAGGGGCGCCACCACGACCAGCGCCCCCAGGAACCCCGCGCCCAGCGTCCACAGCGGCACCGCGGCGCAGGAGGCCAGCGTGTGCCCGGCCGCGGCCAGCACGACGCAGACCGCGGCGAACACCGCGGCCCGCAGGATCCGGAGACCGCGTCCGGCGGGTGCCGTGCGCGGGCGGGGGGCAGACATGGCGGCCTCATCATCCCACTGGACCCGGGCCCGCCGTATGGCAGGTCCACAAGATGCGGTAGATCCGGAAGATCACGTTCTGATGCCATCAGCCCGCACATACACCGATTCCCCGCCCCGCCGCGTCCGCCGATCGGACCGTGTCGTGTCAACGCCGTGCTTACGGCAGGGCACTCGGGGCAATACGTAACGGTATGTCGAGCCGCGCCGGGAGGCTGGAGCATGAGCATCTGGTGGTCACTCCATCTGCGGCGTGACGCCGCGAGCGTGCCGCTCGCGCGGCGACTGCTGCTCGGCACCATGGAGACCGCGGGCGTCGACCCCGACATCTCCTACGACCTGTCCGTGGCCCTGAGCGAGGCCTGCGCGAACGCGGTGGAGCACGGCGGGGACCCCGAATCCTCCGGCGGATACCGCGTCACCGCCTTTTTGGACGGGGAGAAGTGCCGCATCGAGGTGGCCGACGCGGGCCCTGGTTTCCCGCCTGCGGGCCGCGGCCGCCGCCGCCCGGTCCGCGCCGCGCGCGCCGAGGCCGAGCACGGCCGCGGCCTGTATCTCATCCAGGAACTCGCCGACCATGTCCACATCCGCAACAGGCCGGGCCGGGGCGGCGCGGTGGTGAGCTTCGACAAGATCCTCAAGTGGCGCGAGGACGCCCCGCTGGTGGCGGTGTAGCGCGGCCGGTCGCGGTGCGGCGCCGCGCGAGACGCCGGCCGGGAGTCCGGGCGTGTCCCGGGTCGAGCGGCGGGGCGGAACCCCCTCAGGCGTCGGCCAGGACCTTCGCCAGGGCCTCCAGGGCTTCGGGGTAGACCCGTTCCCGGGGGGTGCCGTAGCCGACGACCACGCCTTGGGGGCCGTCCTCGCCGGGGGTGTTCCAGTGGTCGGCCAGACGGCCGAGCGCCAGGCCCACCGCCTCCGCGCGGGCCAGCGTCTCCGCTTCGTCGGCGACGTCCACCAGGGCGTGCAGACCGGCGGCGATCCCGCGCACCCGGCGGGAGCCGAGGCGGTCCAGGAGCTGGTCCCGGCGGCGCCGGTAGCGAAGACGGCACGCGCGTATGTGGCGGTCGTAGGCGTGGCTGTCGATCAGCTCGGCGAGCGCCAACTGGCCGATGGTCTCGGTGTGGTGGTCGCTGTGCAGCTTGGCCTCGGCCACCGCGTCGACCAGGTGCGGCGGCAGCACCATCCAGCCCAGTCGCAGGGCCGGCCCCAGGGTCTTGGAGGCGGTGCCCAGATAGGCGACCTGACCCGGCGCCATGCCCTGGAGCGCGCCCACCGGCTGGCGGTCGTAGCGGAACTCGCCGTCGTAGTCGTCCTCGACGATCAGCCCTCCACGCGCGCGTGCCCAGTCGGTCAGCGCCCGCCGCCGCTCCGGGTGCAGGGTCACGCCGGTCGGGTACTGGTGCGCCGGGGTGACGACGACGGCCCGCTGCTCGCCCAGGTCCTGGGCGCACACACCGTGTTCGTCGACCCGGACCGGCGCCACGCTGCCGCCCGCCCGCCGCACCACTTCCCGGTGGAAGGGCAGCCCGGGGTCCTCCATGGCGACCTCGGCCCCGTCCAGTACGCGGGTGAGGAGCGCCAGCCCCTGTACGTACCCCGAGGTGATGACGATCCGCTCGGGCGGAGCGATCACCCCGCGCGCCCGCCCCAGATAGCCCGACAGCGCCGTGCGCAGCTCGATCCGGCCGCGCGGGTCGCCGTAGTCGTACGTCAACGAGGGCGCCGTCGCGATGGCCCGGCGCAGTGCCCGCAGCCAGGCCGCCGCCGGGAAGGTGCCGACGTCCGGGCTGCCGGGCCGCAGGTCGAAACGGGGAGCACGCGCGCGTGCCGCCGCTCCCGGCTCCTGCGCGTCGACGGTCGGCAGGGCGGCGACCCGGGTGCCCGATCCCTGCCGCGCCGTCAGATAGCCCTCGGCGACCAGTTGGTCGTACGCCGCCTTCGCGGTGCCCCGCGAGATGCCGAGTTCGTCGGCCAGCCGGCGGGTCGCCGGCAGCCGTGTCCCGGGCGGCAGCCGCCCGTCCCGCACCGCGTCGCGGAGCGCCTTCTCCAGTCCCGCCCGGCGGCCCGCCGCCGCGTCCGGTTCCAGATGCAGGTCCAACCCGGCACCGGACCAGAAGTCCTCCACGAGAACCCTCCCCCTAGGTACGTGAATGCACGTCCGGGACCCGCGCCCCGGCACAGGAAGGCCGGGCACCTCGCGGGTACCCGGCCTTCGGACCCGTATCAGCTCTTCAGCGACGCCATCCAGGCCTCGACCTCGTCGGAGCGGCGCGGCAGGCCGGCCGAGAGGTTGCAGTTGCCGTCCTCGGTGACCAGGATGTCGTCCTCGATGCGGACGCCGATGCCGCGGTACTCCTCCGGGACGGTCAGGTCGTCGGCCTGGAAGTACAGGCCCGGCTCGACGGTGAGGACCATGCCCGGCTCCAGCGTGCCGTCGACGTACGTCTCGGTCCGCGCGGCGGCGCAGTCGTGGACGTCCATGCCGAGCATGTGGCCGGTGCCGTGCAGCGTCCAGCGGCGCTGCAGACCCAGCTCCAGGACCCGCTCGACCGGGCCCTCGACCAGGCCCCACTCGACGAGCTTCTCCGCGAGCACGCGCTGGGCGGCGTCGTGGAAGTCGCGGTACTTGGCGCCCGGCTTGACCGCCGCGATGCCGGCCTCCTGGGACTCGTACACCGCGTCGTAGATCTTCTTCTGGATCTCGTTGTACGTGCCGTTGACGGGCAGCGTGCGCGTGACGTCGGCGGTGTAGAGGGTGTGCGTCTCCACGCCCGCGTCCAGCAGGAGCAGGTCGCCGGAGCGGACCGGGCCGTCGTTGCGCACCCAGTGCAGGGTGCAGGCGTGCGGGCCGGACGCGCAGATGGAGCCGTAGCCGACGTCGTTGCCCTCGACACGCGCGCGGAGGAAGAACGTTCCCTCGATGTAGCGCTCGCTGGTCGCCTCGGCCTTGTCGAGGACCTTCACCACGTCCTCGAAGCCGCGCACCGTGGAGTCGACGGCCTTCTGCAGCTCGCCGATCTCGAAGTCGTCCTTGACCACGCGGGCCTCGGAGAGGAAGACCCGCAGCTCCTCGTCGCGCTCGGCGGTGACCTTGTCGGTCAGGGCGGCCTCGAGGCCGGCGTCGTAGCCGCGCACGACGCGGACCGGGCCGGTGGCCTCGCGCAGCGTGTCCGCCAGTTCGCGCACGTCGGAGGTCGGGATGCCGTACAGGGTCTCGGCCTCGCCCAGGGAGTGGCGGCGGCCGACCCACAGCTCGCCCTGGCCGGAGAGCCAGAACTCGCCGTTCTCACGGTCGGAGCGCGGCAGGAGGTAGAGCGTCCCCCGGTGCCCGTCCGCGGTGGGCTCCAGGACCAGGACGCCGTCCTCGGTCTGGTTGCCGGTGAGGTAGGCGTACTCGACCGAGGAGCGGAAGGGGTACTCGGTGTCGTTCGAGCGGGTCTTCAGGTTGCCCGCGGGGATGACCAGGCGCTCGCCGGGGAAGCGTGCGGACAGTGCGGCGCGGCGGCGCGCGGTGTGCTCCGCCTGCTCGACCGGCTCGAGGCCGTGCAACTCGGTGTCGGCCCAGCCGGACTTCATGTTCTCGGCGAGCTCGTCGGACACGCCCGGGTACAGGCCGTTCTTCCGCTGCTTGATCGGTTCTTCTTCGGCGGTCTCCGGGGTCTCCGGCAGCTCCTGCGCCACGGTCTTCCTCCTCGATACAGCCATTGGGCCATCCCCCATCGTACGGTCGTGCGGAAGGGGGCCAGAGGCGGAAGCACCTGTTACCGGGTCACCGGGCGGCCTACTCGAAGCACGCCACCAGCAGCGCCACGTCCTCCGCGCCGTCGGTCACGTCGAGACCGTTCGGCAGGACCGTGTGCAGGACGTGGTCGGCGACGGCTCCCGGGTCGTGTCGCAGTGTCCGCGGGACGCTCGCCGCGGCCGTGTGCAGCCGGGCGAAGGCGCGGTCCACAGGATCGCCGGTGCGGTGCAGCAGCCCGTCGGTGTAGAGCAGCAGCGTCTCGCCCGCGGCCACCTGGAACTCCACGCTCGGCGCCTCCCAGCAGGAGAGCATGCCCAGCGGCGCGGACACGGACGTCTCCACGAACTCCGTGCGCCGTTCGCCGAGCAGCAGCGGGGGGCAGTGCCCGGCGCCCGCCAGGGTGATGCGGCGCAGCGCGGGTTCGCAGTAGGCGAACAGGGCCGTGGCGGAGCGGGCGGGCTCGGTCAGCCGCAGAAGCAGTTCGAGGTCGGACAGGACGGCGACGGGATCCTCGCCCTCCATCACCGCGTACGCCCGCAGGGACGCCCGCAGCCGGCCCATCGCGGCGATCGCGCCGGGCCCGGCGCCGGTGACCGCGCCGACCGCGAGGCCGAGCGCGGCGTCGGGCAGCGGCAGCGCGTCGTACCAGTCGCCGCCGCCGCGTGGCCCGGTGCGGTGCCGGGAGGCGAGCCGGACACCGGGGACGCGGGGCAGGCGGGAGGGCAGCAGCTCCTCGTAGACCGTCGCCATGCACGCGCGCGTGCGCTCGGTGTCGAGCAGGCGCGCCAGGTGCTCGGTGGCGAAGCGGAGGTAGAGGCCGGCGAGGTGGCGCTGCCGCTCGGCCGGCTCGGCGGGCTCGTCGTAGAACCAGACGGCGGCGCCGAGGCGGCCGGCGGTCTCGGTGGACAGGGGCAGCGCGTAGCTGGCGGCGTAGCCGAGGCGGTCGGCCACCTCGCGGTGGCGCGGATCGAGGCCGTCCTCGGCGAGCAGGTCGGGGCGCACGACCTCGCCGTGGCCGCCCGGCAGCCCGGCCGCGCTGTCGAGGAGCTTCCCGTAGGGCATGGCGCTGCGCGGCACGGTCTCGATGTGGCCGAGATCTGCCCGTGCGAGGCCGAGGCCGATGGTGGTGTCGGGGCCGAGTCCGTCGTCCGGTTCGAGGACGGCGAGGCCGCGCCGGGCGCCGACGAGGGCGGCGCCGGCGCGCAGTAGTTCCTTCAGGGCGGCGTCGAGGCCGCTCGTACGTGCCAGCCGTTCGGTGAGCTCGTTCAGGGTGGTGAGGTCGGAGACCCAGCCGGCGAGCCGGTCCTGGAGGAGGGCGCCCGGTGGGCGGGGCGCGTGCGGGCCGGACGGACCGCTCGGGGAGGGGTCCGGGACGGCGGGCGAGGGCGCGACAGTGTGTGCGGGTGCCGGAACCGTCGAATCGATTCCAGCCACTTTCGGAGGGTGGGGGGCGCTCATGGCGTCCGGCTTTCCGACCGGTGCGTATTGCTCAAAAGCATCGCAAACCCCCATGTCATTCTGCGCCGCCAGCAGTGTCTCCACATGTACACGCACTCGTGAGGGGATGTCCAGCATTGTCCTGCCGGGTTTCCTGGTGTCAGAGGGCTTCTCGGGGTCTTCTTCCCCACCTCTTGCGAAAAAGGGAAGTTGGCTTGAAACTGCCTCGGGTGACGGCCTGTTGCGGTCGACTGGGCTTGCTCGACAGAGCGTCACAGCGGTCGTGATGGGTACGTACTCGGAGAAGGCCAGGGGTGGTTGGGTGCTACCCGGAACCTGGCGGCGGACCCGGGCGTCTTAGCCACCGACGACCGTGCCCCATCCTTGCGTGATGGAGGCGGAGAGCAGAACACGAGACGGCATAACGCCACGCTCCGCCACCCCGCGCCACGCCCATGCTTCTGGTAGACGCAGTATGGACGGGGCTGCCGTGGAAGCAGCCGATGCTCGGCCCATAGGGGTTCCCCGTGCCTGAAGGCAGGGGTGTGATGCGCCAACAGGTACGCACAGTGCAGTGATCGACACATGGTGTGAGTGGTCCACGGTGTTGCCAGCGGTGCAACGGAAAGGAACGAGCGCTCATGCGCGAGATCCCCGGAAGGCGACGCAGGCTCCCGTCCCAGCACAGTGACGGGGGGCCTGAGCCGATCAGCGCGGCCCTGACTTTCGCGACCCGGTGGCAGTGGCCCGTGCTACCGGGCGTGGCACCGGATCCGCGGCGCGGCGGCCGCTGCGGCTGCCCCGACCCGGAGTGCACGGTGCCCGGCGCGCACCCCTTCGAACCCGGCCTCCTCGCGGCCACCGCCGACGCCCGGATGGTGCGCTGGTGGTGGACCAACCGGCCCACCGCGCCGATCGTCCTGGCCACCGGGGGCAAGGCCCCCTGCGCGGTGAGCCTGCCGGCCCTCCCGGCCGCCCGCGCCCTCACGGCGCTCGACCGCGTCGGCATGCGGCTCGGCCCGGTCGTGGCCTCGCCCACGCGCTGGGCGATCCTCGTCAAGCCGTACTCCATGGAGCAGTTGGGCGAACTGCTCTACGCCAAGGACTTCGTCCCCGGCTCCCTCCGCTTCCACGGCGAGGGCGGCTACCTCGCCCTGCCCCTCTCCGAGACCGGGGCCGGCCCGATCCGCTGGGAGCGTGCCCCGTTGCCCGGTTCCGCCTCGCCCTGGGTGCCCGATGTGGAGGCCGTGGTCGACGCGGTGGTGGAGGCCCTCACCCGTACGGGTGTGAGCGCCCCCGAGTTCTAGGGGTGTCGTGGCCGGGCGGGCGAAGCGCCCGCCCGGGGCCGTTATCGTCCCCGCATGCTGCGTCGTTCCGCCGGACCCGGAAGCCGAGTGCCGTGCGGCGGCCCCGATCCCCAGCGCGTCCGCCTGCTCGCCCTCCTGGGCGTCGTCGGCTGCGCCGTCGTACTGCCGCTGGCCGGGGCGTCCGCGGGCCAGGTGGGTGATCGGAGCGGTACGGACGCCCGGTCCGCGGTGCGCTCCCTGCCGCCCGGCGACGACAAGCCCTCCGCCGCGCCCGCCCGTTCCCCGCTGGTGCTCGGCCTGGGGCTCGCGACCGCCGCGCGCTGCGGCGCCGAGATCACCTCGCCCGACGGGGTCGAGGCGCAGACCTGTGTGCTGATCCAGGGCCAGGACACCTGGGCGCGCACCTACTACCGCAACGCGACGGGACGGCCCCTGGACGCCTACCTGACCCTGATGGGTCCGCGCGAGCGCAATGTGCGGACGCGCTGCGCGCCGGCCGGGGACGGGGAGCCGGAGACCTGTGAGACACCGCGGGAGCGCAGCCGGGGGACGGCGGCGGAGTACAGCGCGGTCGCGGAGTTCGCAGAGCGCGGCGGACGCGCTGCGCTGCTGCTGCGATCCGGGAGCAACTCGCCCATGACAACGGACGGTTGACGTCCGACTGCGCTGGGTGAGCGTCGGCGGACACGTAAGCGCCCGGTTGCTGGCGACGGGGGATGCACCAGCAACCGGGCTACTGGAACGGTAACAAGAGATCGGCAGTTCGCAAATTCGATCCCGGCTTTCCAGTCACCGGGTGGACGGCCTTTCCGGTCACCGACTCGCCTGAGCCGTCCGCCGGTTGTGACCGGGGTCACCCGATCTGCCCGAGCCGGGCGGCCGACCGGAGGGCCGGCCGCCCGGCCGTCGCTCAGCTCAGCGTGACCTGGCGGTTGGTCAGACCGCCGCGGGCCCGGCGCTCGTCCCCGGTCAGCGGCGTCTGTGTGGCCAGCGCGGCGGCCAGTTGCTCGGCGAACTCGGCGGCCGGCTTCTCCACGTCCTGGGCGCCCATCTCGCTCGGCAGGTCCCACACGGGCACGGTGAGGCCGTGTGCCCGGAAGGAGCCCACGAGACGGGTGCCTTCACCGAGGTTCGACCGGCCCGCCGCGTGCAGCCGCGCGAGAGCGTCCAGAAGCTGCTCCTCCGCGTGCGGCATGACCCAGCGCAGGTGGTTCTTCTCCGGCGTCCGGCACCAGTACGCCGCCTCGACGCTCTCCAGGCGCACGGTCGGAATCGCCGCCGCGTTGGCCCGCTCCAGGGAGGCGGTGACCTCCGGCGTCGCGTTCTCCGCGTCCGGCACCCAGAACTCGAAGCCCTCGTGCACCACCGGCTGGAAGGGGGCCTCGAGGTCGAGCAGGTCCTGAAGCCGCGGGCCGTCGGCCGGGGCGCGGCGGCCCTGCACCGGGGTGCCGGGCTTGGCCTCCAGGGCGCGCAGCAGGGTGTCGGCGAGGTCGCGGCTGATGTCGCCGGACGCCGTGTCGTTCTGGAGGCCGAGGAGCACCGAGCCGTCGTCGCGGCGCAGTGCGGGCCAGGCCATCGGCAGGACCGTGGCGAGCGTGACCGCCGGGACGCCGTCGGGCAGGCCGTCGCGGAGCGCCAGCCCGGCCGTGGCGGCGGGGACCAGCTCGCGCAGCGCCACCCAGTCGCACTCGCCGGGCAGTCCCTCGAAGGGCCGCTGCACCAGCTCGGTCACCGCGTGCGCGGCGGCTCGGCCGTGGCAGGCCTTGTACCGCCGGCCGCTGCCGCACGGGCAGGGCTCGCGCGCACCGACGACCGGGATCTCTCCATCCGTGAGCTGCGGGCGCTTGGCCTTCGTCTGGGGTCGCTTCTTGGCCATCTGGGTGTCTCCCGGTTACGGCTCGTCTCGTACGGCGCGAGCCTAGCCGTTCACGCCGTCATCGACGGGCTCCTGTGGACGCGGCGGGGGAGTGGCGGGGAACGCCACGGAACGGCGGGGAGCGCCGGGGGGCGGGGACCACCGGCCGGCCCCGCGCGCCCGCGGCCCGACCCGGGCATCGCCCGGGCGCGGCGCACGCGTGCGTGTTCAGTCCAGGTCGCCGAAGGCGTCCGTGAAGCCCAGATCGGGCAGCGCCGACACGGACGGTGCGGTGATCCGGGAGGCGAAGTCGTCGCGACGGTGACCGGCGTCCGGGTCGTGCACGTCGTCGTGGACGACCACCCATACGGTGACCTCGCCGCCGACACCGTCCCGTACCCCCCAGTCGTCGCAGAGGGCGGTGATGATGTTGAGCCCGCGGCCACCGTGCGCGGTGACCGAGGGGGTGGCCGGGGACGGGCGGGTCGGGCCGCCGCCGTCGGTCACCTCGACGATCAGGCTGCCGCCCGCGTCCACCCGCCATGCGGCCCGGACGTCGCCGTCGCCGGCCAGGGCGCCGCGCAGCGGCCGGCCGTGCTTGCAGGCATTGCTCAAGAGTTCGGAAAGGATCAATACGGCGTCGTCGATGACCGGTTCCGCCACGCCACCGCTGCGCAACTGATCACGCATCCGGTGTCTTGCTTCCCCCACGCCCGCAGGGCCATGGGGTACGGCCATGCTCGACGACGTGGGCACCTCCTGTGCCACCACCAACGCCACCCCCGAGACCTCCTTCGCCCCACGCCACGGTGTGGATGCCCCACCGGCCTGTACCGGAAACCGGCCGAATCGCGTCCGGCGACGCATTTGGAACATCCGATCACTCACCGAACGCGCCGGAGCACTCCCTGTCATCGTCGCTGGACCGGTGGCCGGTCAGCGGCCGAGCCGGTGCAGGACCGCGCGCGGGCGGTTGGTGATGATGGCGTCCACCCCCAGGTCCACGCAGAGGTCGACGTCCTCGGGATCGTTCACCGTCCACACGTGCACCTGGCGTCCCGCCTGCTTGAGCCGCTCCACGTACGCCGGCTGGTTGCGCACGATCCGGATCGAGGGCCCCGCGATCCCGACGCCCGCCGGCAGCCGCCCGTCCCGCAGCCGCGGTGAGACGAACTGCATCAGATAGACCGTCGGCAGGGCCGGCGAGGCCGCCCGCACCCGGTGCAGGGAGCGCGCTGAGAAACTCATCACACGCACCGGCGACCTCGCGGCCGAGGCCGGGGCGTCCAGTCCGAACCGCTTCAGAAGCGTCAGCAGCCGCTCCTCGACCTGCCCGGCCCACCGCGTGGGGTGCTTGGTCTCGATGGCCAGCTCCACCGGCCGTCCGGCGTCGGCGACGAGTTCGAGCAGCCGCTCCAGGGTGAGGACGGAGGTGTCCTCGGGGTCCTCGGGCCGCACCTCCCAGTCCGGCTCCTCGACCCGGCCGCGCCAGGACGCGCGCGTGCGCCAGGACCCGAAGTCCAGTGCGGCGAGGTCGGCGAGCTCAAGGGCGGACACCGCTCCCCGGCCGTTGGACGTACGGTTGACGCGCCGGTCGTGCACGCAGACGAGATGGCCGTCCGCGGTCAGGCGTACATCGCACTCGAGGGCGTCCGCGCCGTCCTCGATGGCCTTCCGGTAGGCGGCCAGCGTGTGCTCCGGGGCGGCCTCGGAGGCTCCACGGTGGGCGACGACTTGGATGTGGTGCTGTCGTGCGTGGGTCACCGCGTCATGGTGCCACCGCGGCGGAATGGGCGGGACGGTGGGGAGCCGTCGATAATGTATCTGTTTCATGTGAAATGACCTATGTAAAGAATGTACCCGGACCCACAGCAACGGCTTATGGTGCTCTGACGGCCCGTGGGAAAAGCTGACTACGTACACACCTGCACATGCACAGCTGGAGCGCGCCGGGTCACCGGCGGGCATGGCTGGCCGAGTGCGACCGACAACAACAGCCGTGGACCAAGGAGAAGAGCTGTGAGCACCGAGAACGAGGGCAACACGGTACCCCCGGCGCCGTCCGCACCTCCCGTGCCGGTGGATACTCCCGCTGCTTCCTCGCACCCGGCCGCCCCCCAGGGCGGCCCGTCCGCACCTCCGCCCCCGGACGCGCCTCCGCACGTCCCGGGTGCCCACGGCGAGGCCGGCGCGCCCGCACCGCAGGTCCACGGCTCGCCCGCCGACGGCTCCTGGCCGCCCCCGTCCCCCGCCGCGCCCGCCTACGGGGACGGCGGCGCGGGAGGCTCCGGCTGGGGCGCCGCGTACCAGCAGCATCAGCCCGCGCCCAAGCCCGGCGGCCGGCGCGGCGGCCTGGTCGCCGCGGTCCTGGTGGCCGCGCTCGTCGCCGGCGGACTGGGCGGCGGCCTCGGCTACACACTGGCCAGGAACGACGACAGCAGCTCCACCACGGTCTCCGCCTCCGACAACGGCGCCTCGCAGATCAAGCGGGACCCGAACTCGGTCGCGGGCGTGGCGGGCAAGGCCCTGCCGAGCACGGTCACCATCGAGGCCGAGGGAACCGGCGGCCGGGGCGGCACCGGCACCGGCTTCGTCTTCGACACCCAGGGCCACATCGTCACCAACAACCACGTGGTGGCCGAAGCCGTCGACGGCGGCAAGCTCAGCGCCACCTTCCCCGACGGCAGGAAGTACGACGCCGAGGTCGTCGGCCACGCCCAGGGCTACGACGTCGCGGTCGTCCGACTCAAGAACGCCCCCTCGGACCTCAAGCCGCTCGCCCTCGGCGACTCCGACAAGGTGGCCGTCGGCGACGAGACGATCGCCATCGGCGCGCCCTTCGGCCTGTCGAACACGGTGACGACCGGCATCATCAGTGCGAAGAACCGTCCCGTCGCCTCCAGTGACGGCGGCTCCGACAGCAAGGCCTCCTACATGAGCGCCCTGCAGACGGACGCCTCCATCAACCCGGGCAACTCCGGCGGCCCGCTCCTCGACGCGCGCGGCGCGGTCATCGGCATCAACTCCGCCATCCAGTCCTCAAGCAGCGGCGGCCTCGGGGGCGCGGGTCAGTCCGGCTCGATCGGCCTCGGCTTCGCCATCCCGATCAACCAGGCCAAGTACGTCGCCCAGCAGCTGATCAAGACCGGCAAGCCCGTCTACGCCAAGATCGGCGCGTCGGTCTCCCTGCAGGACACGACCAACGGCGCCAAGATCACCGATCAGGGCGTCAGCGGATCGGACCCGGTCGAACCGGGCGGCCCTGCCGCCGATGCCGGTCTCAAGCCCGGTGACGTCATCATCAAGCTCGACGACCGGGTCATCGACTCCGGCCCCACCCTCATCGGCGAGATCTGGACCCACAAGCCCGGCGACAAGGTCACCGTCACCTACAAGCGCGACGGGAAGGAGCGCACGGCGGAACTCACGCTCGGCTCCCGCGTCGGCGACAGCTGATCCCACGCGCGCCTGCCAACCCGTTAGTCTTGTCCCCGCGCCGCCGCGCACGAGCGGCGCGGGGTGGGTTGCCCGAGCGGCCTAAGGGAACGGTCTTGAAAACCGTCGTGGCGCGAGTCACCGTGGGTTCAAATCCCACACCCACCGCCAGGCAGAACGGCCCCTGACCAGGTAAAACGGTCAGGGGCCGTTGTGCTGCGCGATGCCCGCTCGCCACCGTGGTTCCCCATGATTTCCCGCAGGATCGGGCACGGATGGGGCACGGGCACCTTCTGATCCGTAGCTCTATGTGGATCGGTCGGTGACGGTCATACAGGCCGCTTCATGGCCCCTCAGAGGCGCTACTGGTCGAGGCTGGCTGCTGTGGTTGCTGTACTTCCTTGCTGTACAGCTCGCTTCGCCGCCGCGTTCTGGGCATGAGCCTCACGCCGCAGCCGACGCTCATAGTCCAAGATCTGTCGGGGTACGGGCCTGCTGGTTGCAGCTCGGATAAGCCGCTCGTTCTCCCGATCCATCAAGAAAGGGCCGTTCCCGCCGAGTGTTGGCCGCTGGCCGACGTCTTCAGTCAGCATCTGCCCAGCGTCTCAGAGGGGGCGGCGCGTCTATGTCTGCTCGTATCACCGCCACCCGCGAGGGGCGGCGCGCTCATCCGCTGGCGCACGGTCAACCCGGCCGCGCCGACCACCAGGTCGTCCACGACCACATCGAGCGGTACGGCAAGCACTCGGCAGATTCGTCGCGGACGGCGGAGCTGGCCAGGGACTGCGTGGTTCGACTGACGGGGCGGAGCGGGGTGTTGGCCATCTCAAATCGATCTTCGAAGATTTCATCTTTGTATACAACCTTTCACGTTCGCCCCAGGTCTGGTCTGTCGGGTCAGCAGACCCACAGACCAGACCTGGGGAACACATGCGTATTCGTGCCACTGTTGCCGCTGCCTCCGGCGCCCTGGCCCTGTCCGCCCTCGCCGTGCCGGTCTCTCAGGCGAGCAGCCCTTCGTTCGCGCTGACGCGGGCGGACGCCGCCCCGGTGATCAGCAAGGTCGTTGTGAACAGTGGAAAGCCGATCGTGCTCGGTACCACCGCCACCAAGAAGGTGACGGTCTCCGTCACCGCGTCCCACTCCTCGGGCATCAAGGACGCTCTCTCCTACATCTGGAGGGGCCGCGACAGCAACCCGAACCTGTACGGCTTCGGGTTCCACCCGGACGGGGAAAGGGCCAAGTGCAAGGCCGCGAACGCCACAACCTCGACCTGCACCCTCACCATCACGGTCGATCCCGGATACCTGTGGAACACCAACGCCACGACCTGGCGGGTCTACGCCGGCGCATGGGGCAAGGACGGGAACTTCACCGCGAATGACAGCTTCTCCTCGGTGAGGTTCCAGCGGTTGTCGCGGCTGACGGCCAAAGCCTCCCCGAAGCCCGTGAAGAAGGGCAGCACCATCACGGTCACGGGCAAGCTGGACCGGGCCAACTGGGACACCCGTAAGTACGCGGGCTACACGTCCCAGTCGGTCAAACTCCAGTTCCGGAAGAAGAACAGCAGCACATACACCACCGTCAAAACGGTGAAGAGCTCCAACACCGGCACCCTGAAGACCACGGTCAAGGCGGTGCAGGACGGCTACTGGCGCTGGAGCTTCGCCGGTACGACCTCGACTCCCGCAGTCAACGCCACCGGTGACTTCGTCGGCGTGAAGTAGTCCCGCAGCGCGCGGTAGCTTGAGAACCGAAGGGCCCGGCCTGCCGGGCCCTTCGTCGTTTCCGCGAGGGGGCGTTTCCGCCGAAAAAAGCGCCGGCGCGCCCGGGATCCTAGAGCACCAGTTTGGAAGAGTGCGTATGCGGATGACCGCTGAGCTGGCGAGACGCTGACCTGGACCTTCCTGGGGGACTCCGACGTTCCCCGTTGTTCCCCGCCGTTCGCCATCTGACCGGGCACGCAGGGGACACGACGTCGTTCTCCCGACTTCCCCACTCGGTACCCTCGCGCCCCGGCAGGTTGCGTCCAGGGAAGTGGTGTACGGGTTCGACCTGATCCGGGGTCAGAAGGTCCGCGAGGGCGGCCGCATCATCAACGTCCACGCGCTCATCGCGGTCGGCGTGAACGCCGACGGCCACCGCGAGATCCTCGGCCTGGA
>NZ_JBEYTS010000046.1:0-56066 GCF_040643155.1 Streptomyces sp. NPDC047453
GCGGTCTTTCCAACGTCCTGCCCTCCCCGCCCTGGAGTCGTGATCCTACAAAAAGCCCCCACCAACCCGGCGAACCTATGCGGTCACAGCACTAGATCCGGCAAATCTTTCCACGGCTTCTTCTCGGTGCTGCTGCGTGCGGACCGCACCCGGGTGCGGCCACCGCCCAGTCCCAGGCCACCGGCCTGCTGAGGGTGGACGAAAAACAGGTTCTTCGGATAGATCGTCGCCCCAGTCTCGAACCGGGACCGGTACGGGGAGTCGATCAGGTCGGCCGGTGCCAGGGCCAGGTGCGCGGGCTCGCGGGTGATGTGTGCGGCTACGCCGTCCCAGGCGTGTGTGCCGCGGGGGAGTTTTCCGGTCCAGCGTTCGGTGGCCACGGGCAGCGGGTGGGCGCCGTCGCGGCCGGCGCGGCGGCCGAAGATGACCGCGGCGCCGCGGGGGAAGAAGTGCGGGCGCAGGCGGCGCAGGTCCCACGAGCCGGTGAAGGCGATGTCGGTGTGCTCGGTGTCGGCGTGGTATCTGCCGGTGCGGAAGCCGGCGAAGTACGGGCGGTCCAGGACGGCATTGGGCACGACGAAGGCGAGGGTGCCGCCGACGGTGAGGTACTGCTGGACGGCGCGGGCGACGAACAGGGCGGACAGGTCTTGGTGGGTGGCGACCTCCCCGCCCTGCCACAGGCCGCGTTCGGCAGACATCTCCTTGAAGGTCTGCTGCATCTCGCGGGACATGTTCCGGTAGGTCAGCCACGGGGGGTTGCCGACCAGGACGTCCACGCGGTTCTCCCCGCGTGCCAGCCACATGGGCCGGGCGAGGTTGCGGATGTAGTAGCTCCAGATGTGGTTGCGGCCCTCGTCGACCAGTTCGCACAGGATCCGGAAGTTGTCGGTAATCTCCGGCCGGTCTGCCTCCGCCACGGCGAGCCGGTTGAACACACCCTTCAGTGCGTTCAGCGGCACGGTGCCCGGGGGGCGGTGAGGGCCGTTGGCCAGTTGTGCAAGTCTGTCGACGAGCAGGTCAAAACTGCCGGCGTCGGCCAGGAGGTGCTCGGAAAAGCGGAGTTCCGGCTCCTCGAACTGGTTGCTGGGCCCAGTTCGGATGACCAGGTGGTCCTGGTCGAACAGGTCCAGGCGCTGCTGCCACTGCAGGCTGTCGCCGAGATAGACCGGCACCCGGATGGGGCCGCGCTCGTCCGAGGTGAGCCGGTGGCGGCCTATGGCCAGTAAATAGGTGACCCGGGCCAGCGCCACCGCTACCGGGTGCAGGTCGATGCCCGCCACATGGCTGGTCAGGCCCTCCAGAGCCGTGCGCAGGGGCACCCCGGCCTCGGTGGCTGCGGTCAGGTAGCGGCGGGCGGCGTGGAAGAGGAAGGTGCCCGACCCGCACGAGGGGTCCAACACCCGCTGCTCCAGCGGGTTGGTCACCGCAGTGGCCACGACCTGCTCGGCCAGCCAGTCCGGCGTGTAGTACTCACCCAGGCTCCGGCGGGTGTCGGCGCTGATCACCGACTCGTACAGGACCTTGAGGACGTCGTGCTCGACCTGGGACCAGTCGAAGCGCTCCAGCCTCCGGGCCAGGGACCGAACAAACGGCTCGCCGCCGTCGACCTCGATCACCCAGTCGAAGAAATCGGCCTCGACCACCCCATACAGCTGGGCCTGGTCGAACCGCTGCCCCAGCAAGATCGTGGCCGGCGTCAGCTTGGCGATCGGCTCCCCCAGCACCAGGTGCGCGATGATTTCCGCACTGTTGACCAGCAGCGTGTGCTCGATGAACAGCGCGTCGTCGTCGCGGAACTGGGTGCCCAGGGCCTTGCCCAGCAACTGCGCCCACAGTCGACGCTTCAGTTGCACCGTCGGCAGGTCCTTGTGCCGGTCGTACAGCGAGGCCAGCACTGCCCGGTCCATCGCATACGAGGCGCTCCCCGCGCCCAGCTTCCGCGTGATCTCCGCCGGGGTCGGCAGCACCCCGCGGACCGTGGACAGCACGCCCTCCAGCCATGCCAGCAGTCCGATCCGGTCTGGCTGGGTCGCCTTGAGCGTGAACTCCGTGCCCAGCGCCAGCTCGCCGTCCTGCAGGTGGTAGGCCCGCCACGCGGCACCGTCGGTCAGCACCCCGGTGTACTGCTGCTTGGTCCACTCGGCACGTGCAGTCACGTAGCCGGCCAGCTGCTTCTCTGCGGCCTTCAGCACTGCAGGACTGGACAGGTCCTTCTTGACCTCGATGACGGTGCAGCCGACCTCGATGTCAATCCGGCGGCCGTCACCGACCTGGGTCTCCAGATCGACGTCCAGGTTGTGATCGGCGAGGTTCAGTCCGCCTCCCAGCAGCAACTGCCGCACGTCAGCCTGCAAAGTGGCTTCGCTGCGCAACCGGTCACGCCGGGCCAGGCGGACCAGAAGGTCCTGTACATCATCACGCTGGGCATCACTGGACATCCGGTAGATCTACCACAGCCCACAAGCCCAGCCTACTGCGCTTCCGTCCATCAACCGATCGGTTGTTGGACGGCCCCTTATTGAGCCGGTAAGAACGCAGGATCCTTCACGGCCGCCTCGCGGGCGACAGCGCGCTCCGAGAGGCATCGTTCCAGGTCAGCGATACCCGTTGCTTTCGCGCCGGATGCTACGGCGACCCCCCTCAGGCCCGCGCGGCTGTGTGTGAATGCGAGTTGGGTACGGTGAGTTCCGAGTTTCCCACGACCGCGCGGGGCGCGCACGCCATGCCGCCGGGTGCCGGTGCGGACGGCGAGTCCGGGCGGTCTCCTGCCGCCCGGACGTATCCAGCCGCTCCCTCGCCGCAGCTTGGCCGCAGCCTGTCTCAGGTCGTGCTCCGGTCCTCCCAGCGGTCCCGGAACCACGTCAGCGTCTCGGCGAGGAGTTCGCGGTTGCGGTCCTTCTCCAGCAGAGACAGCCGGATGTTGGGGCGCAGTTCCAGCTTGCCTTCCGGGATGTCGACGCCGTCCAGTTCGTTGAGACGCGCGAGGAGTTCGGCGCGCAGTGCGCGGTCGGTGAACGGCTCCCGCGCGGCGAGGTACTGGAAGACCACCTCTGCCGTGCCCCCGCGCCCGGTACCGGGGTAGAGCGTCAGCGGCCAGATGCCGCGGCCGGGGCCGCCCGCCTCGCCGAGCATGAGGAACGCGCTGGTGGTAACGCGCCCCGCGCCGTGGCCGATCCAGCCTCCGAGTTCCTCCCAGTGGGCGAAGAGCGCGCGTACCGCTTCGACCGTTTCAGGGGAGTCGTCCGCGGTGAGCTGGCGGAAGAACCGTTCGGCGCGGGTCTCCTCGCCCGGTGCCTCCACGGTGCAGTCCTGATCGGTGTTCTCGCCGTCCGTCTCGCCGTCGTCCGTACCGGCGAGCAACGCGGCGAGGTCGTCGCCGGTGAGCCGCTGGGCCGGGTCGGCGGCTCCGGTGGCCGTGAAGCGGACGCCATCGGCGGCAAGCCGGGCACGGACGTCGTCGCTCCCGGCGTCCTGGGGCGCCGCCCACCGGAATCCGTCGGAGACCCTGCCCTCGGAGGTGAGGACCCGGTACGCGTACGCCACTTGGGGAGTGTTGGCCAGGTGGTTGCCCACGGCCTGGGCGCCGGAGCCGAGGAAGGCGGCCAGGTCGCCGTAGGAGGTCCAGGTGCCGTGGGGGAGCGCCGCGAGGACCTGGTGGGCGAGCTGCCAGTCCCGGCTGCGCTCCGCGCGGCCCACTCCGCGCAGCGGGGCCGGCCACAGCCCGATCGCACGGTTGGCGAGTTCGTCGGCGCGGGCGCGGATCTCCTTCGCACCCCAGCGCTCGGTGGCGGCGATGCGGCGGTTCATCTCCAGGTGGCTGCCCAGCAGCAAGTCCTGCTTGCGCTCGAAGGGGTGGTTCGACAGCTCCGAATTGACCGCGGTGAGCGTCAGGTTCCCGAGCGTGTGCTGCAACCGGGAGTGCAGGTCCTCCGCGCTGTCCCCTTCGGCCACGTCTTCGCTCAGCATCCGGATCCACTCACTGCCAGGCGACTGCGGCATGACATGCTCGATGGTGAGCTGCGCGGCGGCGAAGTCCACCGGCTCGGGATGTTCGTAGCTCTCCTCCAGCCGCTGCAGCACCATCTTGCGCTGGTGCCAGCGCCCGTACTGGTAGAAGGGCGCCGTCCGGATCTTCTCGCGCAGCTCTTCGTCGTCGGGCCAGAAGCGGTTGTTGGCGGAGAGGAGCTGGTGCAGGCCGTCGGCGACCGGCATGTCGAGCGGGAGCTGTCCGGGCACGGCCTGGAAGATCCTGTTGAGGTTGTTCGTCGGTACCCGGCAGATCATCCGGCGTACCAGGAAGCTCTCGATGTACGACATCGCGCGGGCCGTGCCCGCGGAGTCGAGCTCCCCGCGCTCGCGCCGATCGAACAACAGTATGAGCGCGGGGTAGGTGACCTGGGCCTGCCAGGTGTCCAGACGGCGCAGATGGGCACGGACCGCCGCGTCCGGCTCCTCTTCGGGGTGGAGCAGCCGGCGGAAGAGAGCACCGCGACGGTGCAACTCCCTGATGTACGCCTCGATCTCCTCTTCGCTCACCTCCCCGCGTTCGAAGCGCTGCTGCTGAGCCGCGTACAGGTCCTGGCGGCGCACCCGGTCGTCCCCATCGAGCACCAACTGCAGCCACATGAGCTGTTCGAGCTCGTCGTTGCTCAGACTGTCCTGCAGGGGCAGCCAGTAGGTCTCGTAGACGTGCTCACCGCGGGTGGGGAGCCGCATGAACAGGTAGTTGCGCAGCAGGTCGGCCTGACTGAGCTTGAGACCGGTGTTGTTGAGGGACTCGAAGATGCGGTGCACGTTGTCCCCGCGCTCGGCGGTCACCGCCACCAGCGTGAGCCGGGAGGTGATGGCCTGCTCGATGCGGAACACGTCCTGCGGGGCTGCCGGATCGGCCGCCTCGACGAGCTTGCGGCGGAAGAAGGTATAGGCCGTGGCGACACTTCCGCCGACGGTCTGCTCCACGCGCGGCCCTCGGACGTGCGCGGCGAACTGCGGCCGGTCGGCCTGTGTCGGCAGCAGCCGGAAGTGGTCGTTGCCGCTTTTGCGCTTGTTGATCAGGTATTCCTCGTCGATGCGCTCGGCCTCGTCCGGCTCGGTATCCGCGATGTGATCGCGGACCGCGGCCAGGGCGAGGGAGAGCGTGGTCAGACGCTGCTGACCGTCGACGACAAGCCAGCGGGGGAACGTCGCCTCGTTCTGCGGGGACGGCGCGAGCACGACGGAACCAAGGAAGTGCGTGCTCGCCTTCTCCCCGGACTCCAGCAGCTCCGCCTGCTCCAGGATGTCACCCCAGAGCTGTCCCAGCTGTTTCTCCGTCCAGGAATACGTCCGCTGATAGAGAGGCACCTGGAACTGCTGGGCCCTCCCCTGCACAAGATCAGCGAACAGCGTCTCCTTCGCCTGCATCGTGTCCCCCCTCGGTGACTGGTTCAGTTGCGGCGCGGGAGCGGGCCGCGTGGCGGCTAGATGACTGATGCCAAGGGG
This sequence comes from Streptomyces sp. NPDC047453, assembly GCF_040643155.1. Lineage (NCBI taxonomy): Bacteria > Bacillati > Actinomycetota > Actinomycetes > Kitasatosporales > Streptomycetaceae > Streptomyces > Streptomyces sp. NPDC047453. The sequence continues at coordinate 5,482 of NZ_JBEYTS010000046.1, forward strand.
TCTTTGGCGCGCTCTTCCTCGCTCACCGGCGCCCGGCACTCACTCCGCAATTGCGCCGCCCCATTCCGCCCCCTATGGTCGCTTTCCGGTACTCGCCGGAGTGTCAGCTTCAGAAGTCGGCTGCATGGATGACCGAAGTCGTCTGCACTCGTTAATCGAGGATCATCGACTCCGACGCGCCCACGTAGTTTGACGCCGTCGCGGGGTCGCACGTGCCGCATGGGTTCAGTCCTGCACGCAGAGCCTCGTACAAGCTGATCTCGACCGGCCTGCTCGCCGGACGGCAACTCTGGGCCGTTCCCGTGTGGTAGATGGTTCCGCGTCCCTTTGGGCCACTGGGAGCTTGCCACCACTGAGATACGAGGACCTTCGTTTCCAATTGGGCGAGTTGCTGCTCCACCTGCCCCAGTTCAGCCAACAGCTCGCGTCGACGCGCATCGAGTCGTATGCGTGCTTCGTTCGGGGTCTCCATGTGGCCTCGGTTCTCTCGCGGTGAGCATCGGATTCGGCGCCCGATTGCGGTGGGCCATCAGCCTCGGCGCGCTACGCCTGAAGGTATCGGTGCAAGGCCCGCAAGGCAGAGGGTTTTGAGCTGGCCAGCGTCCCGATGCGCACGTACAGCAGGCACCGTTGACGCCGCACCTTGCCGCTGGCGACAGAGCTGGGCCGGTGTCGGCGCTGTGGCGCGGCCGAGGGCGAGGCGTGCAACGCCACGCTGCGGGGGCTAGGTGGGGCGGCGCGCGGCCAGCTCCCTCCGGGCGTCCTGGACGCGTCGCACGCGGTCAGCGCGGCCGCGGCGGCGAGCAGGATGGCGGCGTACGTGGTGGTGCGGGTCTTCAAGATCTCCCCCGAGGCGTGATGCGCGGCTTTGCGGGTGTATGACTCGTGAAGGGCCGTGTGGTTGCGGAGGTTGGGGCGATTCCCCCGATCGGGGCGCGATGTGCTCGGTCAGCGGCATCAGCGCTGCCCGTACGACGAAGGCCTGATGGTCGTCCGCGCGACGGGCATCGACGGGGTCCGAGGAAGTATCCGAGAACCAGGCGGAGCCTGGCACTCCAGCCCATTAGCGACCTCTTCACTGCTTGATGTTGAGTTCGAACCAGACCACCTTGCCGGTGCTCAGCCGGGTCGCGCCCCAACGCAGAGCCAGCTGATTGACTACATGAAGCCCGCGCCCGGACTCCTTGGTGATGTCCGCCTTCCTGAGCCTCGGCAGTTGCGGCACGTCGTCGCCGACCTCGCAGCGCAGCACGTCGGCGCGCAGCAGGCGCAGGGTGACCGGGCGGGAGGCGTAGCGCACCGCGTTGGTGACGACCTCGCTGATCAGCAGCTCCACGGAGTCGGTGAGCTCCTGCAGGCCCCAGCGGGACAGCGCCCGGCGGGCCAGGCGGCGGGCCTGGCCGGGGGCGGAGTCCTCCGGATCCAGGGTCCAGTACGCCACGTCGCTGGGCGCGATGCCGTCGAAGCGGGCGGCGAGCAGCGCGGTGTCGTCGTCCCGGTCGCCCGGGCCGAGCATGTCCAGGACCTCGTCGCACAGGGCTTCCAGGGGCGGCGGATGGTCGGGGCCGGTGAGCTGCGCGGTGGCCTGCAGCTTCTCGCGGAGCTGCTCTATGCCCGTCCACACGTCCCGCAGGCGCGACTCGACCAGGCCGTCGGTGTAGAGGAGCAGAGTCGCGCCTGCCGGGGCGTCCAGTTCCACGGCCTCGAAGTCGACGCCGCCGACGCCGATCGGGGCGCCCGGCGGCACCCGCAGCACCTCGGACCGGCCGCCCAGATGCAGCAGCACGGGCGGCGGGTGGCCGGCGTTGGCGATGGTGATGCGGTGCGCGACGGGGTCGTAGACGGCGTACAGGCAGGTCGCCACGCAGTCGGTGCCGAGCCGCTGCGCCTGCTCGTCGAGGTGGTGCAGCACCTCCTGCGGCGGCAGGTCGAGCGCGGCCAGGGTCTGCGTGGTCGTTCGCAGCTGGCCCATGATCGCGGCCGAGGTCATGGAGTGGCCCATGACGTCGCCGACGACGAGGGCGACCCGGCTGCCGGGCAGCGGGATCGCGTCGTACCAGTCGCCGCCCACCCGCGCGGTCTCCGCGGCGGGCAGATAGCGCGAGGCCAGCCGCACGCCCGTGGGGTGGGGCAGCGTCTCCGGCAGCATCCTGCGCTGCAACTCATCGGCGATGTACGCCTCACGGCCGTACAGCACCGTCCTGTCCACGCCCAGCGCGCTGTGCGTGGCGAGCTGGGCGGCGACCAGCAGGTCGTCGGGCTCGAACGCCAGGCGCTCTTGGCGGCGCAGGAACAGCGCGGCACCGATGACACGGCGCCGGCCTCGCAGCGGGGCGAGAATGGTGCGCTGCCCACCGGGCACCGCCAACTCGGATCCCTCGCCAAGGAGCTCGGCGAGAGCCACCTGAGCGGCCGCCGTGTCCGTGAACACCGGCCGCACGCCCCGCAGCACCTCGCCCAGCGCGCTGCCCGGCCGCACTTCGCACATCTCGTTGGTCACCACCGACAGCTCCGCCGGCTGCTCCGGCACCGGCACGTACACGCCGTGGGCGCGCTCCACCACCGGTATCCGGTCGGTGCGGCGCAGCCGCAGGACGAGCGGGCCGGCGGGCCGCTCGTCGCCCACCGGCAGCGGCTCGCGCAGATAGACGAGGATCGCGTCGGAGAAGGTCGGCACGGTGGCCCGGCACAGCCCGAGGACGATCTCGTCGAGGTCCAGGCCGCGTGCAATCCGCCGGGTCGCCGCACCTATGTAGCGCAAGCGCTCAGCAGACAGGCGCGGCGATTCAGTGACAGGAGAAAGCGCGGTGGAGCTGGTCGGCGGGTTATCCAGGGTTGTCCCGGACAACTCCGAGGTTGTCCCGGCTGCCGGAGGAAGAGGATGCGGTTCGGGTATGCGCCGCACCTGTCCAGGCACGATCTTCATCGCAAGAGCCTCATCAGAAGCAGAGGCCGGCGGCGTCCGATAGCCCATGTCGTCGGCAGCCTGCTGAACGGCGTCGTGCTCCTCATCGAGCACGGCACGCGCCTTCTCCAGGGCGCGGTCTACGTCGTCGAGAGCGGCGTCGTCAGGGATCGCTTGCAAACCGGGATGGGAAACCTGCGGGGTTACGTCCTGTGCGAGGTCTTGATCCTCATCTCCCATCCATTCGCGCAACGTAGCGAGTTCGGCTTCCAGGCCCTGAATGCGGCGGGCCGCATGGTCGGCGACCTGCTGGGCGGTATCCCGCTCCTGCTCGGCACGAGCCAGTTGCTGGTGCAGGTCGGTCTGCTGCCGCTGCGCGCGGGGTCACGTCCGACGGGTCCAGCCGGTAGATCGTGGACTGGCTGGTCTGCGACGACGTTTCGCCGGTCGACTTGGCAGAGCCGGACGTGTGACTCTACGGCGCACCTGCAGCACCAGGACCGCCGGGTAGCGGCGAGGGCGGTGTCACCGCGGTCCCGGGATCCGGGGAACTGAACTTTAAGGAACAGACCCCCACCCCAGCCAGGTGCGGTGGGGGTGCGGGGCGCGGCGCCGTTCCGCACTGTCCGTACGGTGCTCAGCCACCTCTCGGCTCTTGGTGACGGTGGCCGGTCTGTTCCTTAAAGTTCAGATGCGGGGTGGGGCGGCCGCCGACGGGCCGGTCCGCAGTCCATAGAGTGACCGGATGAGCTCAGCACCCCAGGCCCCGGACCCGTACGCCGTCCTCACCGGCTGGCTCTCCGGCGCGTACGTCCGGCCCGACGGCCAGGAGGTCCGCGGCCGCGCCTGGGACGAGGACACGAAATACCGCTACGGCCTCTACCTCGCCGGGTGGGAGGCCCCCGCCGGATGGCGCCAGGACTGGTTCACCTACATCGGGGAGTTGGTTTGGCACTTCAAGCCCCTCCACATCCAGGACTGGGCCTCACGCCTCACCGCCTTCGACGGCACCCCCCTCGCCGCCCCCTCCCGCGCCCGCGCCGTCTCCGCCGTCCGCTCCTTCTACACCCACTGCGAAAACGACCTCGGCGCCGCCCGCTGGAACCTCCCGCCCCGCCGCGCACTCGCCGGGCCCTCCGCGCCGGCCGCCCGCGAGACCCTCACCCGCTTCCAGACCGACGCATTGCGCACCGCCGCCGACCGCTACCGCGGCCCCCACCCCGAACGCGCCCGCCTCGCCACCTACATGACCCTCGCCGGCCTGCGCCCCGGCCAGTCCATCGCGGCCGTCATGCAGTACATCCAGCGCGACAACGCCGCCGGGCCCGCGTGGCGGCTGCCGGTGAGGAACAACAGCGCCTCCGCCGTCGGCCCGCTCACCCCCCTCCCCCGGCCCCTGGTGTGGGCGCTCGACGAATACCTGCCCGTACGCACCCACAAAGCCCCGCACTCCACCCAGACCCAAGGCCCCCTGCTGGTCTCCCGCACCGGCCGCGGACTCGACCACGTCACCTTCACCCGGCTGCTACGCGACGTCGCCGCCAGCCACCCCGACCTCAAAGAGATCGCCCCCACGCTGCACCCGGACGTCGTCGCACACAGCCCGTCCCCGTTCGCCGACGAGACCAGCAGGGACAGGCCGTGACCCTGTACCGGGCGATCCTCCAATTCGAGCAGGACGGCCCCGCGGTCACCGGCGAATGGCACGACGACGCCGTCGCCCGCGCCGCCTACAAGACATGGATCGGGCTCTACACCAAGCACCCCGCCCTCGTCGTCCAGCTCACCGCCGAAGACGACGACGGCACTCAGCGGACCCTGCGCAAGTGGGCCGCCGACCAGGAGGTCATCACCGAGCCCGGCCACCCGCTGTAGAAGGGCTAGCGGTAGCAGACGCCGATTTTCCAACGCTCGGCCGCCGCTACCGCGCATCCCAGCCCACAGCTGCGGTGTTCGCCGCCGTCGACCTGGACGTGCCAACTCGCCGGTCGGCAGGGCCCGGCGGTCTCCGCCGGCCGTCCGCAGCTTCTACAGGCACTGCGAGGAGGATCTCGGCGCCGCCCGCTGGAACCTCCCGCCCCGCCGCGCGCTGGCCGGTCCGACACCGCCGGCCGAGCGCGAGCGGTACACCCGGTTCCAGATGGACGCCCTGCGCACCGCCGCCGACCGCTACCGCGGCCCCCACGCCGAACGGGCCCGTCTCGCCGTCTACATGACACTCGCAGGCCTGCGCCCGGGCCAGTCCATCGCCGCCCTCGTGAACCACGTCCAGCGGCACAATGCAGCCGGACCGACCTGGAGACTGCCGGCGAAAAATAACGGCGCCTCCGGCATCACCAGCATCCACACCACCCCGAGACCGGTGGTGTGGGCGCTGGACGAGTACCTGCCGGTGCGCACGCACAAGGCGCCGCACTCCACCGACACCACCGGCCCGCTGCTGGTCTCGCGCACCGGCCGCGGCCTGGACCGGGTGACCTTCCCCCGGCTGCTGCGCGGCATGGCCGCCACCCATCCCGACCTGGCGGCCCCCGGTCCACGGCGACGAAAGCGGGAACCTCCAGGCGGAGACCGGTGGTCCGGCCAGGCAGGCGCATGACTGCCCATTCCTGCCAGAAGGGCGCAATCCTGGATTTAGTGCCCGGTTGCGTCGCAGGCGGCACACGCGGACGCGATCGGCGACCACACGGAGGTCCCACAGCCGATGACCAGTCCCGAGCACGGAACAGCAGGCGCCCGCGACACCACCGAGGGCCACATCTACACGATCAACGGCGGCGACTGGGACGAACTTCTGGCCGCGGCGGAGAAGGCGGACGACGAGCGGATCATCGTGAACATGGGTCCGCAGCACCCGTCCACGCACGGCGTGCTGCGCCTGGTCCTGGAGATCGACGGCGAGACGGTGCGCGAGGCCCGCTGCGGCATCGGCTACCTGCACACCGGCATCGAGAAGAACATGGAGTTCCGCAACTGGGTCCAGGGCACAACCTTCGTGACCCGCATGGACTACCTGATGCCGCTGTTCAACGAGACGGCCTACTGCCTGGCGGTGGAGAAGCTGCTCGGGATCACCGGCGACGTGCCGGAGCGGGCGAGCGTCATCCGCGTGCTGATGATGGAGCTCAACCGGATCTCCTCGCATCTGGTGGCCGTCGCCGCGGGCGGGATGGAGATCGGCTCCACCACGCTGATGGTCTACGGCTTCCGCGACCGGGAGGTCATCCTCGACATCTTCGAGCTGGTCACCGGCCTGCGCATGAACCACGGCTACGTCCGCCCCGGCGGGCTCGCGCAAGACCTTCCCCCGGGTGCGCTGGACCAGATCCGCGAGGGCATCAAGCTGCTGCGCTCGCGCATGCCAGAGTACGACAAACTGGCGACCGACAACCCGGCCTTCAAGGCCCGCCTGGTCGACGTCGGCTACCTGGACCTTTCCGGCTGCATGGCGCTCGGCGCGACCGGGCCGATCCTGCGGGCCACCGGCCTGCCGCACGACCTGCGCAAAACGCAGCCCTACTGCGGCTACGAGAGTTACGACTTCGAGGTCGAGACCGCCGACACCTGCGACTCCTACGGCCGATTCCTGATCCGGCTGCACGAGATGGAGCAGTCGCTGCGGATCGTCGAGCAGTGCCTGGAGCAGCTCAAGGGCAACGGGCCGACCGGCGTCGGCGGCAGCGTGATGGTCGCGGACAAGAAGATCGCGTGGCCGGCGCAGCTCTCACTTGGCGCGGACGGGCTGGGCAACTCCCTGGATTACATCCGCAAGATCATGGGGGAGTCCATGGAGGCGCTGATCTACCACTTCAAGCTGGTGACGGAGGGCTTCCACGTCCCGCCGGGGCAGGCCTACGCGGCGGTCGAATCGCCGCGAGGCGAGCTGGGCGTGCACGTCGTCTCCGACGGCGGCACCCGGCCGTACCGGGTGCACTTCCGCGACCCCAGCTTCACCAACCTGCAGGCGATGGCCGCGATGTGCGAGGGCGGGCAGGTCGCGGACGTCATCGTCGCGGTGGCGAGCATCGACCCGGTGATGGGAGGCGTGGACCGGTGAGAGCCACGCAAGTGTGGTCGTCTTGTGCGCGGTTCCCGGCCGTGAGCCGGTAGCCCGGTACAGCAGCTCATCCATCCAGACCCACCGGTCGGGCCGAACTGCCCAGCCCGGGCGCGAACCGAGACTTCCAGCTCACCGTCCTCCTCGCCCTGTTCCACAGCACCACAGCGTTCAGCGCCAGTCCCAGCGCCCCGAGCTGGTCCTCCATGCCCTCGCGGTAGTGCTGGCGCAGCTCGCCGCGCTGGCCGAAGAAGATCCGCCGGGCCAGGCGGTGCCGGGCCTCGGTGATGTTGAGCTGCTTGCCGATCATGCTTCAGGCCCGGGAGGAGGTCAGATGCCGCCTTCGGGTACCCACGTCCAGGCGTCGCCGCCAAGTTCGTCGAACGGATCGCCGTCGCTGTCCGGCCAGCCGAGCGCGCCGCTGGCATGCAAGGCGGGGCGGTAGCCGAAGGCTGTGCCGCCGCCGTTGAGCGCGGCCGCGATCTGCTCGATGTAGTCGACAAGAGTGCCGATCTCAAACTCCACGTCCCCCTCATCGCCCCATGCCCCAATCTGCCCGTCTTGGGGATCGAGGAAGAAGCCGGACATGGAGGAGTCGAGGGTGTCGGCGGCGAAGGGGATGAGTCGGTGGTACTCCTCTTCGATGCCCTGATGCACCGGATGCTGCATCGTCACTTCGTTGAGGGGGAACCAGGCGAAGCCGGTGTGGATGCCGGGGCCGGGTAGGAAGAGAGCGGCGGCCCACTGCGCCTCCCAGATGTGGGAAGTGTCGTCGGCCGGTGCGGGCAGCGGTCCCTCGACGTGCGGGTGGTGCCCGAACTGGTCCTGGTCGTACCCCCGGCTGCCGTCGTGCAACAGGTAGAGCGCCCTGAGAGCCGGGGGAAGGGGGAAGCCCATCGTGGCCTCCCAGCGCTCGATCCGGTCCGGGGCGGCGGGCGGGTTGAGCATGGCGCGCGAGGCGGGAGCGTGGCGGCCCATCCACATCTCGATCTGCTTCCATGCCCGCTGTACGCGCATGAAATCGTCACTGCTGGTCACACCGGGGAGCGTATCGATCGTGGCCGGGGCCGTGCGTCACGCACATGCCGAACATGTCTGACCAGCTCGCAGCCCTTCTCCGCCTCGCTCGCCACCGCATCAGCGTGTTGTTCGCCATGCTCCGCGACGGCAGCTTCTAGAACCCCACCGCTGCCAGGCTCTGCAGGCTCCCGCCTCACGCCCGGCAGTCCTTCCGCTGGCCCACCCAGCTCATAGCCCCAGACTCGGGCCTACTTGGGGTGTGACCCAGATACGCGTCAAAGGGGCAATGAGTTGATCTTGAAGCCCTGAGCGCCCGGCCCGTCACCCGTTCGGCTCGGCGTCGTTGGTGGTGATGTTGACCTTCGTCTTGGGGCCTGGGGTGGGTTGTGACCTCGATCGAGCGGACCGCGTATCCGCGGTTCAAGCGGCTGATCACCGCACATGAGCTGCATCTGTTCTTCTCGCCGACTCGCGATGAGCTGGAGTGGGCGGCCGGGGCGACGGACGGGGACGAGCATCTTCTGGCCCTGTTGCTGATGCTGAAGTCGTATCAGCGCATGGGGTGTTTCCCGGCGCTGGAGGATGTGCCGGAGCAGGTGGTGGAGTTCGTGCGGCGGCAGGTGGAGCTGCCGGAGGGCACGCTGCCGGTATACCGGGCGGAGCGGACCGCCAAGCACCACCGGGGCCTGGTCCGCAAGCGGGTCGGAGTGGCGTACGACCAGGCGGAGGCCAGGCGGATCGCCGAGCAGGCGATCCGCAAGGAGGCCGCGGCGAAGAACCGGCCGGCAGACCTGATCAACATCGCGCTGGAGAAGGTCGTGGAGGCCGGGCTGGAGCTGCCGGGGTTCTCCACCTTCGACAAGATGGCCTCGAAGATTCGCACCGAGGTCAACGCCTCGATCTGCGCGGGCATCCACGACCGCATGAGCCCCCTGCAGCACACCGAGCTGCTGCGGCTGCTGGAGGAGCGCGACAACGACGGCACGACGCTGTTCAACCGGCTGAAGAAGCCCGCCAAGGGGCCGAGCTGGTCGCACTTCAAGAACCTGACCCGGCGCATGGAGTGGCTGGACGGCCTCGGTGATAGCGCGGTGTGGATGGACGGCGTTGCCGCACGGAAGATCACCGACTTCGCCGGGGAGGCGGATGCCGGGGACGCGCCGGCGCTTCGGGACTACACGCCCGTCAAGCGCCTCGCGCTGATCGCGTGCCTGGTCCACAAGGCCAGGATGGCGTCCGTGACGACCTGGCGACGATGTTCTGCAAGCGCGTCGCCACGAAGATCAAGAAGGCCAAGATGGAGCTGGAGGAGATCCGGCTCGCCGAGCGGGAGATCACCGAGACCCTGATCGGGAACTACCGCACCGTGCTCAAGGACATCGACGCCGACGGCCCGGCCCAGCTGGCGCTCGCGAAGGCCGTGGAGATGACCGCCGAGACCAGGACGGCCCTGGAGGGGCTGGACGAGGAGGCGTCGGCCGACGAAGCGGTCCGGCGGCTGGGCGGGAAGGTCTCCCCGGCCCTGCTCGCCTTCGTCAAGGCCCTGGTCGTGCAGGCCGGGGCCTGGCCACGGTGACGAAAACGGTGGAGGGTTTCGGCGGGTTCGCCCAGCAGTACGAGCAGATCGAGAAGGTCTCCGCCCACCACGGCAACCTGTGGGAGCCGCTGCTGTACGGGCAGATCGGCCGGGATCGGGCGGTGATGTTCGACCTGGCCGAGCAACTGGAGTTCACCGCGACGTCCGAGGACGGGCGGGTGCTGGATGCGCTCGCGCACGCGAAGCGGCACCAGGGCGCCCGCGGCGAGTACATCACCGCCTTCGACGAGGAGGGCAAGGAGGTGGACATCTCCTTCGCCACCCAGAACTGGCGCAAGGTGGTGGTCGACAAGACCCGCACCGGGCAGTTCGTCCGCAAGCACTTCGAGGCGATGGTCTTCACCTACCTCGCCGAGGAACTGCGCTGCGGCGACGTCGCGGTTCTCGGCTCGGAGGAGTACGCCGACTGGTCCGAGCAGCTGCTGGCCTGGGAGGTGGTGCAGGACAAGCTGGCCGACTACCTGGTGGAGGTCGGGCTGTGCGAGGCCGGTGAGACCGCCGAGTTCGACGCGCGGTTCTTCCGCCGGCAGCTGGAGGACAAGCTCCGCGACGCCGCCGCGGCGGTGGACGCCGGGTACCCGGACAACGAGGGTCTGGTCATCGACCCAGAGACGGGAATCCCGTCGCTGAAGCCGCACCGCGCGGAGGGGCTCACGCCCTCGGCGAAGCGGCTGGAGCAGGAGATCAAAGCTCGGATGCCGGAGCGCACGCTGATCGGGATTCTGTCGAGGACCGCCTACTGGGTGGAGTGGTGGCGCCGCTTCGGCCCGGCTTCCGGCAACGAGCCGAAGCTGGACGACCCGTTCGGCCTCTACATCATCACGACCTTCGTGAAAGGCACCAACATGGGCCCGTACGAGGCCGCCCGCCACATCCCCGGAGTGAGCGGGCATGAGCTGTCGTACACGGCGAACCGGCACTTCTCCATCCCGACGCTGAACGAGGCGATCGCCGACCTGGTCAACGCGCACGCCCGCCTGGACATCTCCCAGGCGTGGGGCGACGGCTCCGCGGTCGCCGCGGACGGCACCCACATGGACACCTACCTCAACAACCTGCTGTCCGAGACGTCCGTGCGCTACGGCAAGCCGGGCGGCATCGCCTACCACCACATCTCGGACACCTACATCGCGCTGTTCACGCACTTCATCCCGTGCGGGGTGTGGGAGGCCGTCTACATCATCGAGGGCCTGCTGAAGAACACCTCCGAGGTGAAGCCGACCACGGTGCACGCGGATACGCAGGGCCAGTCGTTTCCGGTCTTCGCGCTCGCCCACCTGCTGGGCTTCGACCTCATGCCCAGGATCAGGAACTGGAAGGACCTGACCTTCTACCGGCCCACAAAGCGGACCGAGTACGTGCACATCGACGCCCTGTTCGGGGAACCGGGCCGCAACGTCATCGACTTCGACCTGATCGAGTCCCAGTTCCGGCACCTGATGCGGGTGGCCGTCTCCGTCCGGGAAGGCGCCATCTCCTCCACGCTGCTGCTGCGGCGCCTGCGGGCCGGCTCGCGCAAGAACGCCACCTACACCGCCTTCCGTGAGGTCGGCCGCGTCATCCGCACCGTCCAGCTGCTGCGATACCTGTCGGACGCCCCACTACGCCGGCGGGTGACCGCCGTCACGAACAAGGTCGAGGCGTTCAACGGCTTCTCCCAGTGGATCGGCTTCGGCAACGGCGGCGTCATCACCGACAACGACCCCGTCGAGCAGGAGAAGACCGCGAAATTCAACGCTCTGCTCACGAACGCGGTCATCTTCCACAACGCCCTGGACATCGCCGAGATCGTGCGCCAGCTCCAGGAGGAGGGCTACGCCATCGATCCCGAGGACCTGGCCCACATCTCGCCGTACCTGACCGAGCACATCCGCCGCTTCGGCGAGTACTCCACCCACGAACTCGGCATGCAGCCCGAGGCGTACGACCCGCACCTGGACGTCGACTTCAGCCCGCTCCGAGGCAACGACCCGCCCGCCCCGGACGGCTACGGCCAGGCGGCATGATCAGGAGAAGTCGGCCCTGGAGTCCTCCTGGCTCAGACGCCAGGGGACACCTGACCCGCCGGTAGGTTGGCGGGGCCCTATCGCCGTTCGGCTTCTGCTTGGGTGCTGGCCCTGGGTGCGTCGTAGGACTCGATAGACGGTGACCTGGCTGACGGAGAAGAGCTCGGCGATGGTGTGCTCGCGGGCGGCGTGCTCCTTGACGAGGCCGGTCCGGCCAGCACCGTAGAACTTGCCGCATGCCATCGTAACAACTACTGTTACGACTGGACGGAGGAACGAGGGACGTGGAGTCCGACGTGAGCGCGAACAGCAGACTGACCATTGCGGCGCACGCCCTGACATGGATCGGGCTGTATCAGCGGCGCGGCCACGAGGTCGCCACCTCCGAGCAGATCGCGACGAGCGTCAACACCAACCCGGTGGTGATCCGCCGTCTGCTGGGCGAGCTGCGCAAGGCTGGCCTGGCCGATTCACGGCGGGGGGTGGGGGCGGGCTGGATACTCGCGCGGGACCTGGCGGCGATCACCCTGCTCGACGTCTACCAGGCGATCGAACCGGGACCGGTCTTCGCCCTGCACCGCGCGACACCGAACCCTGAGTGCGTCGTGGGCCACGGCATCGGGCCGGCGATGACCGCCGTGTACGACGGGGTGGAGGTCGCCCTGCGCGGAGAGCTGGCCAAGACCACGCTGGAGGACGTGCTGCGGGACGTCTTGCAAGCCGCCTGAGCCCGGGTCGTCAACTTCCCCTGACCGGGGGAGGTTGCCTTCTACGCCCATAAATGTAACAACAATGATTACATCAAGGAATGGAGAATCTCATGGGGCAGCTGGACGACAAGACCGCCCTCGTCACCGGGGCCTCCAGCGGCATCGGCCTGGCGACCGCCCGCCGTTTCGCCGCCGAGGGTGCGACCGTCTACCTGACCGGGCGCCGCAAGGCCGAGCTGGACGCCGCCGTAGCGCAGGTCGGCGCCCGAGGCATCGCCGTCCAGGGCGATGTCTCGGACCTCGGTGACCTCGACCGGCTCTTCGCCGAGATCGCGAACCGCAGCGGCCGCCTGGACATTGTGGTGGCCAACGCCGGGGTCGGGGACTACGGCCCGCTCGGTGCGATCACCGAGGAGGAGTACGACCGCACTGCCTCGATCAATTTCAAGGGCACGGTCTTCACTGTCCAGAAGGCGCTGCCGCTGCTGACGGCCGGCGCCTCGGTGGTGCTGCTCTCCTCCAGCTCGGCTCTACGGGCCGCCCCGGGCCTGGGCGTCTACGCCGCCACCAAGGCCGCGATCCGCAGCCTCGCCCGCACCTGGGCCGCCGAGCTGGCCGGCCGGGGAATCCGCGTCAACGCCCTGACCCCCGGCCCTGTCGAGACCTCTGGCCTGGACGAGCTCCTCGCCGCTTTCCCGCACGGCGATCGGCCCACCGCGGCCGAGCTCGCCCCACCGACCCCGCTCGGCCGCGTCGGCCGTCCCGACGAGGTCGCCGCCGCCGCCCTCTACCTGGCCGGCGATCAAAGCAGTTTCACCACCGGCGCGGAACTGTTCGTCGACGGCGGCGCCACACAGCTCTAGGCGGCGAATCGGCGACGCGGGACGCATTCGACGCTCCGGGGCGTCTGAGCCGCGTAATAAGCACTTCCTGTTCCAGGGCTGAGGCCCGACCGACACCTCAAGCAGACGAAGAGACAAAGGACGAGAACGATGGCAACAGACGCTCAGACCTCGCGGACCGTGGCCGAGAAGTTCGTGGAGCGCCTCGGCAGGCAGGACTCCGACGGCATCCAGGAACTGTTCGCCGAGGAGATCGACTGGCACGTCCCCGGCAGTGACGCGCTGCCCTGGACCGGGCGCCGTACCCGCCGGGAGGAGGTCGCGCCGTACTTCACCACGATGTGGCCGCACTTCGCGCACGGCAGGAGCAAGGTCGTGCTGGAGCGCTTCATCGTCGACGGTGGTGACGTGGTGCTGCTGGCGGTCTTCACGCACACCGTCGCGGCCAGCGGCAAGGAGTTCACCACACCGGCGGCCATGCACCTGGCGGTCGAGAACAACCGGATCGTTCGCATGCACCTGTACGAGGACACGCTGACCGTCGCCGAGGCGTTCGACGTCGGCTGAGCGGAGGGGACTCAGCCGCCCCGCGGCCCGGGGCGGCTCGGCCGGGCATGTACGTAGAGGGGCAGCCGAGATACGGCAGAAACGGATAGCAGAACTCGCCCCGGCCGGTCGCTGGCGGTCAGCACGGTGGGGTGATCGGCCTTCGGCGCTGACTGCCGATCAGGTCCCCCAGCGTCGCCAGGCCGTCGGCCGGTGTCGCCTTGTCCACCAGCGTGCCGCCCGTCGGGTCTGCCGCACTGGGGACTTGACCGGCGCCCCGAACTTTCGCGCCCCCACCGTGTTCCGGCGGTCTCCGGCCTCCTCGCCCGGGTTGAATGGTGTTCGCAAACGTTCGTTTGACGACAGGCGGCCGACGCATCCAATGAGCCCGTGCAATCCAGGGGTTCGAGGCGGCGCGAATCCAATCAGATCCGATGGTGATTGCTGACAGGGTTTGACGACAGATAGGGTCCGATCCTCCGCGCGAAAGGGGCCCTTGGTGGCGAACCTGGTCTACAAGCGCGTCTCGACCGATCAGCAGTCCATCGCCCGGCAGAACCTCGTCCTCGACGAGGCCGGGATCGAGAACCCCGTCGTCTTCGAGGAGGACCCGGGGACCTCCAGCCGCCTCCACCCGCTCCAGCGGCCGAAGTTCCGCGAGCTGCTGGACTACGCGCGGCCGGGCGACACCGTGCACATCTCCGAGATGTTCCGCCTCGTCCGCGGCACCAGCCACATCCTCGACGTGCTCGACGTCCTCCACCATGACCGTCTCGCCCTGCGCATCCACGACGGCGCGTTCTCCGCGATGGACCTCACTGCCCGCCACCCGCGCACCGGGGAACTGCTGTCCACGGTGAAGTTCATGGTGCAGACCCTCGCGGCCGCCGGGGAACTTCAGCGCGACCTCCAGCGCGAGCTGACCTACGACGGACTGCGGGCCGCCGAAGCCAAGGGCAACAAGGGCGGCCGACGCCCAGCCATCAAGGCCGACAAGACTGCCGCCGTCCGCACCGCGTACCTGGACGGCCGGTCCATCGCCGCCCTGGCCCGCGAGCACGACGTCAGCCGCGGCGCCATCCGCACGGCCGTCGCCGGCCTCATGCCCGAGCACACCACCGCCGACCACGACGACATCCCGGCCCCGGAGCTGCCGGTCACCCTCGCCGTACGGTGATGCCCTGGTCGAGCGCGGCGCGCTCGGCGGGGTCCAGCTCGGCGGCGCGGAGGAAGTCGGCGACCTTGCCCGGCAGGTCGCGGCCAGGGCTACACCCTGCGCGTCAGCGCCGAGCCCGCGGTCCACCGCCAACTCCTCGCCCGCTGCCAGCCCCTCGACGGCACAGCGGCGACCCCGGCACAGCGCAAGGCCCGCCGCGAGTACGAGAACCGCGTCAACACCCTCACGGCCGACGCCTGACGCAGATCCCGTCAGCCGTTCAAGATCATCTCGTGGCGGGTTTCTGGCGTATCCGGGTCATGCCCCAACCATAGTCCACAGCTCTGATCATCCGGTGCGACAACATGACTACGTGGAGGAGCGGAGCGTGACGGCCGTCACGCTCCGCGCTTGCAGAAATGAGTAGTTCTGAGAAACCGGAAACCCCCGCCGAGCCGTGTCCGGTTTGCCCCTGATCTTCGCTCTCACAACCTCTCGCAAAACGGCTTTCGCACAAAGCCCCTCGCGATAGGTTTTGCGACATGCCAGAACCCCCCGAACCGGCCGCTGCAGTCGAACAGTACGACTGTCCGACCTGTGAGGTGCCCGCCGGAAGCACCTGCCGCACCCGCGGCGGCAAAGTCGCCCCGAAGTACCACACCCCCCGCTTCATGCTCGTCCCCCAGCTCCGCGCCGAGCTGGAGGTGAAGACCCCCGCCGACCGCGGCCCCGGCCGCGCGTGGGAAATGGGCCCCGCCATCGACGCCGCAGCACACGAGACGGCTACCAAGCCCACCAGGGTGGGCTACGCGAGGTGCAGCACCGCCCAGCAAGAACTCCAGAGCCAGCTCGACGCGCTCGCCGAGGCCGGGTGCGACCCGGTCTTCTCCGAGAAGATCAGCACCCGTATCAAGGTACGACCGGAGTTCGTCAAGGCGATGGACTTCGTCCGCACCATCAAGAAGGCCGTCCCGCACCAACGGGTCATCCTCACCGTCCACGAGATGAAGCGCCTCGGCCGTGGCGCCGCCGAGCTGCTGGCCATCGCCGAGGACCTGCGCCACCACGACATCGAACTCGAACTCCTCACCGGCCCCCTCCAAGGCGTCTACGATCCGTCCGGGCACGGCGCCGCCCTGTTCGCCTTCTTCGCCGGCATGGCCGAGTCCGAGCGCGAATACATCCGGGAGAAGTCCCTCGAAGGCCAGGCGTCCGCCCGCGAACGCGGCCGGCACGGCGGGCGCCCCAAGGTCGTCGACGACGACATGGCCGCCTACGCCCGGTCCTTGCGGGCCAACGGGGTGCCCGTACCGCAGATCGCGCAGAAGCTCGTCATCACCTCGGGCAAGAACAAGGGCGAACACCCCTCGGTCGCCACCGTCTACCGCATCCTCGCCGAGGAAGCCGACAGCACCGCGTGAGACCGGACGCCCGCCAGATCTTCAAGATCAGCTCGTTGCCCTTTGACGCGTATCTGGGTCACGCCCCTATTAAGGCGTTGTCCAGCGTCAGGGTGAGCTCGGCGATCCGCCACCTACCGTCGGACCGTCGCAGGCTGAACGTGTAGACCCCGGTCGAGATCATCTGGATGCTTTCGCCGGTGTTCCTCGTCTGCAGCAGGTAGGCCCGCATCTCAGCGGTGGCGGCGTCCGCGGTCGTGACCACGACATTGCTCAAGTGGTGCCGCACCCTTCCGGTCTGGGCCGTGTGCCCGTCACGGATGAAGTCGAGCACCGCCGTGCGTCCGGCGACCGGGCCGAGCGCCCTTTGTCCAGGCATCGTGAAGGTCCAGGTGGTGTCCTCGGTCAGGACCGCTTCCAGCTCGGGCACATTCAGCTCGTCCAGGGCGTGGGCGTAGTTCGCCACCGCCTGCTGGAGTTCGGCGATCACGAGACCACCGTCAGCACGATCTTGCCTTGGATGTGGCCCTGCGCGGCTCGCGTGTGTGCGCGGCCCGCCTCGGGCAGCGGGTAGGTGCTGTCCACCCCGACCTGGAGCTTGCCCTCGTCGAGCAGGTGCCCGATCTCGGCGAGCTGGGGGCCGTTGGAACGTACCTGAATGTTCGAGACGGTGATGCCCAGACGCGCCGTCTCTTCCGGGTCGTACTGGGCGAAGAACACCGGAAGCATGGTGCCTCCGCGCTTGAGCACGGTCAGGAAGCGTGAGCTGTCCGGGCCACCGACGGTGTCGATCACCAGGTCGACGCCGCTGGCCACGTCCGCGGCCTGTGTCGTGGTGTAGTCGATGAACTCGTCGGCGCCGAGCTTGCGCAGGAACTGCTCGTGCCGGCCCGAGGCCACCGCGATGACGTGTGCCCCCTTCCATTTCGCCAGCTGCACCGCGAAGTGGCCCACTCCACCGGCGGCCCCGTTGACCAGCACGGTCATCCCCGGCGTGATCGGCACCGGCCGGTGCACCTGGCCGGTGAAAGGAGACGGCACGTCGTGGCCGAGATCAACCAGATACTGCCAGGCCGTAAGCACGGCCATCGGCGCCCCAGCCGCCTGCACGTGGTCGATACCGGCCGGCTTGTGAGCCAGGTCGGAAGCCGGCGCGGCCACGTACTCGGCGTATGTCCGACCGTCGAATCCGGGGAACCGAAGCATGCCGAAGACCTCGTCACCGACGGCGAACCCCAGCACATCCGGAGCGACCGCCTGGACCACGCCCGACATGTCCGTTCCAGGGATCAGGGGGAACTCCAGCGCTGGCCTCATCTCGGCCGGCATCACCTTCATCCCCTCACGCAGGTACCAGTCCGGCGGGTTGATGCCCGCCGCGTGCACCCGGACGAGCACCTCGCCCGGGCCGATCTCGGGAACCGGCACCTCGTCATACTGCAGAACTTCCGGCCCGCCCGCTTCGTGGAACTGGATCGCCTTCATCGCGCCTGTCGCTTTCTCGGGGAAACGTTGCTCCTTCAGTCAAGGCCCGGGATGGCATGGCCGTCCAAGACCGGTTCGGCAACCTGATCATTCCGAAACGGCATGACGCGTATCCTGCAAGGGTGAACGATCTCGGACAGGACCTGGAACTGCGGCTCGTGCGCTACTTCACCGTGGTGGCGGCGCACCAGCACTTCGGCCGGGCCGCCGCCGACCTGCACGTAGCCCAGCCGGCGCTGAGCCGTCAGATCCAACGGCTCGAAAAATATCTCGGCACACGACTGCTGGACCGAACCCCCCAGGGCACCCGACTCACTCCGGCCGGCCAGACGTTCCTCCCCCGGGCCCAAGCCCTGCTGCAGGCCGCCCGCCAGGCCGAGCTGGCCGTGCGTGAACAAGCCCAGACCGAACGAATCGCCATCGGCTACGTCGAAGACCTGGTGATCACTGCCGCCGTACGGGAACTGCGCCGCCGTTACCCCAACGCCGAGATCGCCACCCGGCATCTGAGCTGCCGCGACGTCGGGGCACTGTCCGACAAGCGCGTCGACGCCCTGATCGCGCGGGCCCCGCTGCCGCTCGTTGCCGACGACGTGTTCACCACCCCGCTGTACGAGGAG
Organism: Streptomyces sp. NPDC047453; assembly: GCF_040643155.1. Lineage (NCBI taxonomy): Bacteria > Bacillati > Actinomycetota > Actinomycetes > Kitasatosporales > Streptomycetaceae > Streptomyces > Streptomyces sp. NPDC047453. The sequence continues at coordinate 23,826 of NZ_JBEYTS010000046.1, forward strand.
CCCCGGATGCTCGTGGTCCCGCGCGGCCATCCCTTGGCCGACCGCGCGTCGGTGACCGCGGAAGAACTGGCTGGCGAAGAGGCGGCGCCGTGCGCGTTCGAGACCGCAGACTGGGCTTCCTACCGGATCCTCGGGGCCGGCGTGCCGCCGATCGAGAGCTACGAGGACAAGCTCGAACTCGTCGCGAGTGGCAGGGCGATCGCCGTGCTACCGGTCGGCGATCGGCGTAGCTCACTGCGTCCTAACCTCGTCACCGTCCCGGTCGAGGGCGCTCCCCCCAGCCGGGTCGTCCTGGTCAGCCGCAAGGGCGACCCGAATCCGATGATCAGGAATCTCCGGCTGGCTGCCAAGGCCGTCCTGACCGCCCCGGCATCCTGACCGGGACCAGGTCGGGCGATGACCATGGGCGGCAGGTCTACCACGGCCTCCGAGTGGAGGTCCGCCGGCTCACCGCAGGCTGAACACCGCTCGACGCAGGAACTGCCCGTCTTGTCGCCAACTGCTCTCGGGAAACGACAATGGCCTGTGCTTGAACCGCCCCGGCTCGAATAGCCCTGCTTGGCCTGCTGCTCGGCCTGGGCGACCAGGTCGAGGGCGATGATCCGGGCGTACGTCGCCCCCGGCCGTCTGCCCGCAGCGGTCGCGTACTGCCGGGCGGCGTTCGGCCGGTCGCCCAAGGTCTCGAACACCTTCACCGTACGGGAGTGGACGGTGGCGGCCAGCGGGCCCCACACCAGAGCCCAGAACGGAACCTCGTCCCCGGCCCGCACCCCGGAGGCGAGGGCGGCGCGGGCGTGCGTCCTTCCAGCTCCACATGACCGGCATGGACACACGGGTGTGTGGCGTGCCGGCACGCGGCGGTGATGGCCTTGTCCGTGGCGTCGGCGACTCGAATCTCGTCCCTTCCGCCGACGCGATCGGTCGGACGGCAGCGGCCCGCTGCCACCGTTCACGCACCCGTGGCAGCGACTGCGCCACGGCGAGACGGCCGTGGCCACCGTGCAGCAGTCCCCCGGCGGGCAGGGCGCCCCCGTCCCCGAGATCGCCCGCAAGCTCGTCATCACCTCGGGCAAGAACCAGGGCAAGCGCCCCTCGGTCGCCACCGTCTACCGCATCCTCGCCGAGGATACCGACACCACCGTGTGAGCCCCGGACGCCCTTCAGGGATTCAAGATCATCTCATTGCCCCTTCGACGCGTATCTGGGTCACACCCCTATTAACGGGTTCTCCTCAATGGCGCTGTCCGACAACTACATGTCGCTCCATGCCAACGAGGTGCTCATGCCGTTGAGGCAGATTGATGCACCGGAAAGGCAGCCTGCCGGTTCCTTGCGGGCTGTCGCCGATACGTGGAAGACACCTGAGCCCCGGAAACACCACACAGCTATGAGGGGCACGTGCTGCGCCGATCAGCGCGCGGAGTTGAGGGAGAGAACATGAGGATTCGCAACGTCCTGCTGGCCATGGGCGCTTCGCTCGGGCTGGTGCTCACGGTGCCGGGAGCAGCCAACGCCTCCCATGCAACCGGCAGCGCAAGCGTCAGCAACAGCTACGGCCGTGCCAGCGCCTCCTGGACCTGGCAGAACTCGAGCAGCCTGAGCGGGATCAGCCTGCATGTGAAGGACACCAACTGCAACAGCAATCCGGTATACGCCTACTTCAGGGTGACCCGCACGAACGGCGATACCTGGCACACCAGTACCTACCGGTACGACTACAACGGGTGCAACGGTGGCGGCACCACGCACCCCGGCCTGTCTCTCTCGGACGGCTACTACATCAAGTACATCGCCATCCGTCTGTGCAATGACCAGTTGGGCACGGACCCCTGCACCACCGGGAGCAACTCGGGAGCCAACCCGCACGCCTGAGACCGCTGTCTGCGGCGGACGGCAGCCGACTGGTGCCGTGAGCACTACCAGTCCGGTAGCGGCGTACGGGCACCTCCACGAACCGCCCGTACGCCGCAGCCTGCTCATCAGTCAGAAACTCCACCGGCACGCGGCGGACGATAGCCACCGCCAGACCTCTCATGCAATCTTCGTTGAACCCCCACAGCGCAGACGATCACTGCGCTAGGCCCCAAGATCGTTCCTGAGCATCAATGGCTGTTCCGTTGTACCAACACCGAATCAGGAACTGGACAGAGGCGAAGCCGCCTCGCTCCCGGATCTCCGTCATCCCCCATACACCTGCAGTGATACAGGTTTCCTCCGGTTCGCTCAGGCGGTACAGCAGCCTGCAGCGGCAGTCGCGGGCGGATTCCGGCGCGGTCACAGGCTCAGCTGTGCCCCGCAGCACCGTGGGAGACAACAGGTCCAGGTAAAGCGGTCACCCGGGACCTACTGCTTGTGCAAGTTGAGGCTGGTCAACATCCGATGCCGGTAGTCACCAGGGGGCATGCCGAAGGCAGCACTGAAGGCGCGGCTGAAGTTCGCGGGGTCGGTGAACCCCCAGCGGGCGGCGATGGCACGGACCGGGCGGGAGTGCAGGAGGGGGTCGGCCAGATCGCGGCGGCAGCACTCCAGCCGACGGGCGCGGATCCACCCGGCGACGGTGGTGTCCTGGTCCTGGAAGAGCCGTTGCAGGGAACGCAGGGAGATGTGGTGGGCCGCGGCGACCGCGCCCGGAGACAGGTCCGGGTCGCCCAGGTGCTGCTGGATGAAGGCGTAGATCTCCAGCAGCAGGGCCCGGTGGCGGGTCTGGGGTGGCATTGACGCGGCGGCGTCGAGGTGGTGGGCGAGGAAGGCGGTGAGCAGGTCGAGGGTGCAGGTGGCCAGGCGGGCGCCGTCCGCCGCGGTGTAGGTGGCGGCGCCCGCGACCAGCTGCTTGAGGTAGCCGGACAGCACAGCGCCCACCCCCTCGCGCCCGGGCAACCGCACGGCGGTGAGCTGGGCGACCTTGTCCGCCGGCAACGGCAGCAGGGCCCGGGGGACTCGCACCATCACCCCCTTTACCGTGTCCTGGTCAGCGAATGCCCAGCCCTGCCAGGGGCGCGAGGTATCGAAGAGCATCACCTCCCCGGGGCCGCTGGTGGTGTCCTGGCCGCTTTGGAGGATCCGGTGACTACCGCGCAGGTTCAGCATCAGCTGGTAGGACTCGGGATCGGAGCTCCGGATCAGCTTCGGCGTCCGGCGGGTCTCCAGCGACGGGTAGGCCAGCGCGGACACCTCCACCGGGCCCAGGTCCAGCATTCGCGCGCTCGCCCGGAAGTTCTCCTCATGATCGCTGCGGACCACGCTGGGTATCAACGCCTTGGCCGTCATGTCGTGCCAGGAGCCGAACCTCTCGGCCACCGGCAGATCCTCCGTCCGGAAATCTGTTACCAGCACCATGCATCCCCCCCCACAGGGACGAGCCGCGCCCTTTGTGGGCATGCCGCCTGTCCGCCGACTTCCTGTCAGTACACCAACAACACTTGGTTCCACCAGTAAGACCACCTTTCTGCCGCCCAGCACGGGCGGACATCGCGGGCTGCACTGGTCGTCGAGTCCCTCCAGGAATGGGGCGGGGCCGCCACGGTGACGGCCCCGGGGTCATCTTGCTGTGCGGGTGTAACAGGGCGGGGCGGGATGCTCGATCAGCTGTCCTCGAAGCGCTTGGTCGCGCACGGCGGGCACAGCGGCACCTGTCGGTGGTCGGGGTCCTCCGGGTAGAGCGCGGTGGAGAACGGGTCGGGCATGACCTCCACGTCCGGCCGGCGCTTGCCGCGCTCCTCGCAGCGCAGGAGCAGCGGCTCCAGGAGGTCGAGGGCGTGGCGGATGCGGTCGCCGGTGCTGTCCTGGGCGTGGCCCTGGGCTTCGTCCAGCAGCTCGGTGACGCGGTCGATGTCCTCGTGGTCGGCCTCCCTCACCGACACCGTGATAGTGCCAATGACGTCGGCGATCGCGCCGAGGACGCCCGCGTCCGGGTTGGCCAGGTCGTACAGGGCCTGAAGGACGGCGGCGTGAGGGCCGACCGCTTCGGTGCGGCACGCGGTGTCGCGGATGCGGTCGAGCCCGATCCGGACGACGCCGACGGCCGCCCGCAGCTCCTGGTCCAGAGGCGGCTTCGGGGTGCGGTCCACTGGGGTCCTTCCGTGGTGATCGGTGGGTTATCTAGCTGAATTGATCCCGTATGGCCTGCTATAGGGCGGCCATGAGCAGCGCGGCGACGCCGAGGAACAGGTGGTGGAAGCTCTGGGGGTCGCCGTAGTATCCGCCGAAAATCGGGCGGATATGCCCCTGACCTGCGTTGAACCGCCACTCACTGAGAGGGCCGGTCGTCTGCTTCGCCGTTCGCGGCAGCCCGCGCACACCGGCCCAGGGGTGGGGACCCAGTAGCCTGCTGACCTGCATCTGGGGCTGGAGGTCGTGGTTGGCCACACGGGTGTTCGCCGAAGAGGAACTGGAACGTCTGCGGGAGTTCCCCGAGATCGGGCGGGACGAGCTGTTCCGGTTTTTCACCCTCACCGAGGCCGATCGTGCGTTCGTTGATCCCGGCCGGGGACGGGGGCCCGTCGTCTGGGCATGGCGATGGCCTTATGCACGTTGCCCTGGCTCGGGTTTGTCCCAGACTCGATGGCCACCGCCCCGCCGGTCGCGGTCGCCCGGCTGGCCGAGCAACTCGACGTAGCCCCCGCGGTGCTCAAGTCCTACGGACGACGCGCGAAGACCCGCACCGAGCATCTGCGGCTGGTCGCGGCCTATCTGGGCTGGGTGGCGCCGGGCACGTTGCAGTTGAAGGAGCTCGACGAGTTCCTGCTGGCCCGCGCGATGGAGCACGACGCCCCAAGCTTGTTGTTCCGGCTGGCGTGCGAGTACCTGATCTCGGCGAAGGTGATCCGGCCCGGCCCGGTCACCGTGGTCGAACGCGTCGCCCACGCCCGCGAGCAGGCCCAGACCGAGACCTACCAGCGCCTGGCCCACGAACTGACCGAGGCCCGCTGCACGGAGCTGGATGAGATGCTGGAGGTCGACCCGCAGATCGGGATGACCCGGTTGCGGTGGATCGCCACGGGCCCGGTCGAGGCCTCCCCGGCGGGTGTCCGCGCCGAGGTCGACAAGCTGCTCTACCTGCGCGGACTGGGCGCCCACACGCTGGACTTATCGGTGTTGCCCGCCGAGCGGCGCCGTTTCCTTGCCACCGTGGTCAGGCGCCTGACCGGCCAAGCCCTGCAGCGGCGGGAGCCCGAGCGCCGCTACCCGATCTTGCTGACGCTGCTGGCGCAGTCGGCCACCGATGTTCTGGACGAGGTGGTGGCGTTGTTCGACCAGGCCGTGTCCGCGCGCGAGGGCAAGGCCGAACGCAAGATGCGCGATGAACTGGCTGAACGTGGAAAGTCCGGGGAAGACCGGCAGGCGCTGCTGGACGAGCTGCTGGACATCGTGTTTGACACCAGCGTCAGTGACGAGGAGATCGGCGGCCTGATCCGGGGCGAGCGCATCGGCTGGCCACGGTTACGGGCGGCCCGCGCGCAGACCGCGCCGCGACTTCCTCGCGACCACGGGCACCTGGCCGCGCTCGACGGCTCGTACGGATACCTGCGGCAGTTCACCCCGCAGGTGCTGGCGGTCGTGGAGTTCGCCGGCGGCACCGCAGCGGCCGAGCTGCTCGCGGCGGTGGACATCCTGCGCACCTTGAACGCCACAGGTGCCCGCCGAGTCCCGCCCGACGCGCCGGAGGGTTTCGTGCCCGCGCGCTGGCGCGGCTACCTGGAGACCGCGCGGAAATCCGGGAACACCAGTGCCTACCGGCATTACTGGGAGTTGTGCGTGTTGCTGTGCCTGCGTGACGGGCTGCGCAGCGGGGACGTGCACGTGCCCGGTTCTCGCCGCTACGCCGACCCCGCCGCCTACCTGCTCACCCCGGGCAAGTGGAACGAGACGCGCACCGAGTTCTGCCAGCTGGTCGGCAAGCCCGCCGACGCCGACAGGGCGCTGGCCGAGGCCCGCGACGAACTCGACGACGCACTCGGCGGCCTGGAGGAAGTCCTGGCCGCCGGTGACGGCCCGGTGCGGTTGGACGAGCAGGGCGAGCTGGTGATCTCCCCGCTGACCGCCGAAGACGTCCCCGCCGAAGCGGTCGCGCTCAAAGCCGAGCTGACCACCATGTTGCCGTTCGCCCCGATCGTGTCGCTGCTCATCGAGCTGGACCAGCGCACCGGGTTCCTGGACTGCTTCACCCACGCCACCGGCAAGCAGGCCCGCTCGGCGGAGCTCAAGCGCAACCTGATCGCGGTCCTGCTCGCGCACTCCACCAACCTCGGGCTCACGCGGATGGCGGACGCGTGCGGGATCTCCTACGACGTGCTGTCCTGGACCGCGGAGTGGTACGTGCGTGAGGAGACGCTGCGCGCGGCGAACCTGGCGATCATCGGCTACCACCAAGGACTGCCGCTCACCCGCGTGTTCGGCACCGGGACACTGTCCTCGTCGGACGGGCAGCGGTTTCCCACGCGCGGCAAGTCGGTCACCTCCCGGGCGATGTCGCGGTACTTCGCCCACGAAGGGCTCTCGACGTACACCCACGTCACCGACCAGCACACCACCTACGGCACCAAGGTGATCGTGGCGACCAAACGCGAGGCCCACTACGTGCTCGACGAGATCCTCGGCAACGCCACCGACATCCCGATCACCGAACACGCGACCGACACGCACGGCGTCACCCTGGTCAACTTCGGCCTGTTCGATCTGCTCGGGTTGCAGCTCTCGCCCCGGATCCGGGACCTGGGCAAGATCACCCTCTACCGGCCGGGTCCCCGCGCGGAGACCGAGAAGTCCTTCCCGCACACCGGGCCGCTGCTCACCCGGCGGCTGAACACCGACCTGATCGCCGAGCACTGGGACGACCTGCTGCGGCTGGCCGGGTCGCTGAAGTTCGGGCACGCCACCGCGTCCCTGCTGGTCGGCAAACTGTCGGCCTCCGGGCGGCAGAACGCGCTGGCCGCCGCGCTCAAGGAATACGGGGCGCTGCGGCGCACCGTGTACGCCGCCGGTACCTGGCGGACCCGGTGTACCGGCGCAAGGTCGCGCGGATGCTCAACAAGGGCGAGTCCCTGCACGCGCTGCGTCGCGACCTGCTCTACGCCCACGAGGGCATGATCCGGGCCCGGCAGCTGGAAGCCCAGACCGAGCAGGCGTGGTGCCTGACCCTGGTCACCAACGCCGTGATCGCCTGGACCACCGAGTACTACGGGCTGGCTGTCGCCCAGCTGCGCGCGGCCGGGCGCCAGGTCGACGACGACGTGCTCGCGCACATCTCCCCGGCCCATTCTGAGAACATCAACTTCTTCGGCGCGATCGAGGTCGACATCGAAAACGAGCTGGCGCAGCTCGGCCCGACCGGATACCGGCCGCTGCGGGTCCGCGACACCTTGTTCTGACTCTGCTTGCCCCGTAACGAGTCCGGTGTCACTCGATCGTGGCGACCCCTCGGCGTCTTCTACTGTGGACAGTCGTGATGGATGTCGAGCCGGACCCGGACGCCCCTGATCCCGGCGACCGGACCATGCAACGGCTGGAACTGACCGCCGCGCTGGACGAGGTGTTCCCGCAATGGCGCTCCATGGTCGACGAGCCGCAGCGCGACGGCGTCCCGCCGCGCTGGCTGACCGCCGACAACGTCCCGGCCGGGGTGATGCTGGCCGACCTGGACGAGCACGAGCCGTACCCGGTCGCGGTGCCGCTGGCGTGGCCGACCCGCCGCCGGCCCTTCTAGGGGGTCGGCCAAGATACGACGGAAACCGGCAACCAGTGATCTTGAGTTGAACTTGCCGCAGGTGAGGTGCTGGGGCGGATCGGCGTCGGCTGCCCGACCAGGGACTGCGATGCGCAAACGCAGCCGGAGGCCCGATCTTGTGTCACCGTTCGCAGTGGACTTCTTCGCGTACCCGCTCAGATCGGTCAACGGCGCACCCGATAGCGCAGGTGAAGCACCCGGTTGCCCTGAATCACCACGTCAGGATCCTCCAACAGGTGCGGCGCGTGGACCGACCCGAAGTAGCGCTTGCCGGACCCGAACACGACGGGTACGACGTCCATGCGCACCTCGTCGACCAGACCCGCGGCAAGCACCTGGCCACCGACGTCGCCAGCGGCGACCTCGACCATGCGGTCACCCGCAAGCCCTTGCGCCTTGGCCACCGCTGCCTCGACGCCGTCGACGAAGTGAAACGGCGCCTCGGGGTCCCAGCCCTCGGGCTCCGGCCGGTGCGTCACGACGACCACATGGTCGATCCCGCCCGGAGGCTTCCCGTCCCAGCCGTCCGTCAGGTCGAAGACGTGGCGGCCGACGACTGTCACCCCGATCTGGTCCCAGTACGGCCGGGTGTAATCGTAGGACGTCTGCGACACCTTCACCTCGCCGCTCTCGTCCAACGGGACGTCACCGCTGGACAACCAGTCGAACAGCGGTCCGGGCTGGTCATTCTCGTCCGCGACGAAGCCGTCCACCGACACCGAGCTGTACATGACCACCTTGCCCACGGAGCTCTCCTCTGCTTTGGGGGTGCCCCAAATTAGCGTGTCGTGAGCTGTCGCTCTTGTAAGAAATCAATCGGCCGGCAGCGGCCAGCCGTCCAGCACGTGGCCGGGATGCTCGCGCAGGAACCGCCGCCGGACTTCGACGTACCGGGTCGGCGTGAGCCCGGTGAACGCCCGGAACTCGTGGCCGAAGTGGGCCTGGTCGAAGTAGCCTGCGCCACCGGCGAGGTCGCCCCAGTCGATCGGTCCGGCGGGGTTGATCGCGAACACGGTGGCGGCAAAGCGGTAGGTACGGGCCAGCCGCTTCGGCGTGACGCCGATGAGCTCCTTGAACCGCTGTGCCAGATGAGTGCTGCTGACACCGGCTGCCACGCTCAGGTCGCCGATCGCCACCGCCCCGCTGGTCGCCGCGATGACACTGCTCGTATGGCGGACCAGCCCCAGGCCGGCGGTCTCGCACAGCCGTCGCATCAGCTCTTCCTCGAGCAGCGTCAGCATCTCGTACGGCCCGGCCGCCGTGGCCAGCCGGTCCCGCAGCTCAGCAATGGCGGGCCGGCCCCAAACCTGCTCCACTGTCACCGGCCGGTCGCCACGAGTGCGGTGGCAATGTGGTTGGGCGGGTACGTGCTGGCCATGCAGGAGACGTCGCCGACGTGGCCGTGCAGGCCGTTGCCACCCCAGGTGGCGCGCTGAATGGTGAAGGCGGCCGGCCTCCCGTGATGGGGGTCGGTGTCCCGGTGCATCTGCTCCGGAACGCCGTCGCGGAACTCCAGCCGGCCGTCGGAGCGGATCAGTGCGTAGATACCGGGCATGGTGTGGTCCTCTACGTCCGATCCCGCGTCCAGGCGTGAACGATCTGTGCGGTTTGGGGCCAATGAGGTCCGGTCGGCCCTATCGCGGGCAGGTACCGCAGAGGTTGCCTGGGTTGGGGTAGCTCTCTCCCGGGTGGTGGGGACAGGTACCCCTCCCCACCACCCTTTCTTGCCGCTTCAGGTTTGAGTGATCTCGATGTGGCGCGGCTTGGCCGCCTGAGCCTTGGGCACGGTGACGGTCAGCACCCCGTCGGTCAGCGTCGCCGTGATCTCTTCGGCTTCGGCGCCTGCCGGCAGCAGGGCCCGGTACTCGAAGCGGCCGGTGCGCCGGGTGCTGCGGCGCAGGACGCCTTCGCGCTCGCACTGCTTGCACTCCCCAGTTATGCACAGTTCCCCGTCGCCGATCTCGACGTCGATGTCCTCGCGCTCGATCCCGGGCAGTTCCGCCTCGACCACGTAGGCCTCGTCCGTTTCGTGCAGGTCGGCCAGAGGCGACCAGGCCCCGACGGCGGGTGCCGTGCTGGCGGCCTGCAGGAACCGGTTCATCCGCTCGAAGAGGTCGTCAAACTCGGCGGCGATCGGCTCACCCCAACTCAGGGCCGGGAACGGGCGTTCCAGGGGCCGGCCGGGCCGGTGGTGTACGGGCAGAGTCATCGCGGTTCACCTCCGCGAAACGACGGCATTCGGGTTCATTTCCATGCTGAATGTCCCCGTATCGCCCCGCGAATCGGGCAGCCCGCCACTCGCGTCCCAAGCTGCTGCTCTCTTGGCCGTTGCGTCCTGGCGGAGGGGACCTTGAAGAGGACGAGGCTCAGCCTCCCTCCGGCGGCCGCACCTGCGCACGGGTACGGCCGCCACCGCCTTGGATTCCCGCCTCCCTCGGATGGACTACAGCCGTGGTGCCTGATCAGCGGGGTGATCGTTGTGTCCCGGCAGGAGGTCAGGATGAGTCACTGGGTGTACGTGTTCTCGGGTTGTCCCGCCACGGGGGACTACCAGCAGATCGCAGATGATCAGGAGCCGGGCGATGTGGTATTTCGTGATCGCCCGGGCGGCCTCGGCATCATGGACGGGTTCGTGCGGGAGAGCGTCGACGACATGATGATGGTGGCCCGCTTCCGCTGGGTGGCCAGCGGAGACCCATCCGCGGTGGCGCCGGCGGTGCTGCAGGCGTCCGCACTTCCGGCCCTCCGCGGCGGGGTGCACAGCCAGTGAGAGCAGGCAGCGAGCCGGGCACCGGCGATTCCACTTGAGGGACTTCCCGAGCCCGCATTCGCGGCTGCCGAGAATCGCTGTGCGCGGTCACCGGGCGCGGCATGCCGTCCTCGGCGTAATGAGCGGCTTGGGCTGTTTGGCCGCGGCAACCCGACGCCGATGAGTAAGGCGCGGCCGGGCACGCAGGCCCGGCACCCTCCACGCTCCACAGTGCCGGGCCTGTTCGGGGGCTGGGGTCACACGACGCGAATGTTCTCCGCCTGGGGGCCTTTCTGGCCCTGGGTGACATCGAACTCCACGTGCTGGCCCTCCCGCAGTTCGCGGTAGCCCTGACCGGCGATGTTGGAGTAGTGGGCGAAGACTTCCGGGCCGCCGCCCTCCTGCGCGATGAAGCCGAAGCCCTTCTCCGCGTTGAACCACTTCACAGTGCCCTTGGCCATGCCTGTCTCCTCCGAGGGGGTTCGGGCCCGCACGGTGCGGGTCCGGAGGTAATCGCCCTGGTCCGGAGAGGGCTGCACAGCAAAGCGCCCGCAGGCAAGGTGACCCACGGGCGAACGACTTCGGAACCACGACTGCTCTGCGGATTACGCTAATCCCTCTACTGGAGCACCGCCAGGCCGAAACGCCGCCAGCCCCTCGTGGGCCGGTGCAGGCACTGCCGCGAGCCGCTGAAGGCGGCCAAAGGCGGCGCCACTATGCGGAAGCCGTCGAGTTCGGCTTCCTCCTCATCAAGGGCCGCACAGCCGAGGTCTCCCGGCGCTGCCCGGCCTGCGGACACCGCCACGTGTGGCTTCGTTCACTTCAAGCAGCAGCGTTTATCTGCCGGTTTGGACAGCAGTTGGTGATCTTGAAGCCCCTGGATGTTCATGAGAAGTGACGTCAGGGTGCCCACATTGCCGGGTACCGGAAAGCAGCCGTGCAGGTCGTCTGCCGTGCCCGGGAGGTGAGGGGCCGCGTCCGGGCGGTCATCATGATGAGCCGGGGGGCTGGCGTTCTGGGGTCCGCCGGAGGTGAGAGAGGAAGGCGAGGGGGGTCGGGGCCGTGACAGAGGTGTTCGACAGGGCCGGGGACGTGCTCATGGTGGCTTTGGGGCTGGGCTGTGTGTGGTTGGGATGGCAGGCCGTACTCCGGCCGCATCAGCCACCGGAGCCGATTCGGGGACGTGTGTGGGTGGTCCGTGCCTGGGGGCTCGGCCATGTGGTGCTGGGGATCTGCCTCACCATCAAGTGGGTGACTCTTTTGGTCGGCGGGGAGCCGGGCTGGCCAGCGGACGTGATCCGCTGGGTTGCCGGACCGCTCGTGGTCGGCTCGATCCTGGCGGCGTTCCTGTTCCGGCGGTGGGAGCGTCGTCGGGCCCGGGCCATGAACGAGGGGCGGCAGGCGTGAACCGGGCCGTCTCCTGGAGTGAGGCGGCGCTCGTGGCCGTTGCCTGCTGGGCGGTCAGCGGTCTGGGATACGGCGTGCTCGCCGCCCTCGACGCGCCGCACGTGCCCGTTGCGCCCCTCATCGTCATGTGGCTCGCCCAGTGGTTCTTGGCGCGCCACCGCTTTTGGCTGGCCGGGGTCGCGGCGAGCCTCGCGGGGGCTGTCGTGCTGTTCGCTCTCATCGACGTCCTGCGTCCGGGTCTGGGCCGCTACGTTGCGGACGCGCTGGCCACGGGGGCCGCGGCGACGGTCGCCTTGGCCGTTTTCACTCTGGTCGGCCGCGGAGCGGGACGTCATCGTGACGCAGCACGCTGACCAGTTCGTGGGCCAGCCTGCATCCTGCAGCCCGAGCCGGGCGCCGTCCGGCGGCACAACGTCCAACACCGCATGTGAGGGCTGCCCAGGCAAGAACCCCAGTGACTTCAAAACTCGTGAACATCGCCTGACCGTGATTCTTGGTGCCTCCCAAACCCACGCACAACCGCCGTCACGACTCGTGAACAAAGCCACCACGTGGCTGTGTTCACGAGTCGTGTCGTGAAGGCAGTTGTTTGAGCAGAGCCACCTCAGATTCGCCTCCAGCCGCCACAGCGCGGCGATCTGGGGCTCGGACAGGGCCTTGGTGCGGTCCGGCGGCGCCGGGCGCCGCTCGATCCCGATCGTGGGGTCGCAGGTGATCCAGCCCTGCCGCTGCCACCAGCCGATCACCTTGCGCGCGATGGACCCGGCCTCATCCCGACCCAGGACACCGCCCGGTGACCGGACAAGAGCCCGGCAGACCCCGGCGCACCGAAGCCGTCGTCCACCGCTCCGGCCCCGAGCTCTCGCACCTGGTGCTACCCGGCTGGATGCACGGGCAGATCACCGTGCCCATACCCACCGACGAACTGCTGTCCGCCACCGACCTGGGCCGCGACGAACTGCCCTGGACGGAGCTGACCGTCACCGCGAACCTGGCCGCCGCCACGGACACCGATGTCGACCCCCGCGACGCCCAACTCCCCGCCTGGCGCTGCTTACAGGCAGCCTGACCCCTCAAACCTGCTGGTCACCGGCCCGTCGACGGGGTCATGATGGACCCGTTCCGTTTTGTACGACGAGAGGACCGCCCGTCATGGCTCTGCCCCCGCTCAGTCTCGAACAGCGCCAGGCCGCGCTCGACAAGGCCGCCGCCGCGCGCAAGGAGCGAGCCGAGGTCAAGGAGGCCCTCAAGCACGGCAAGCTGTCGCTGCGCGAGGTGCTGGCCAGCGACTCCGAGGCCATCCGCAAGATGCCGGTCCGCGCCCTGCTCGAATCGCTCCCCGACATCGGCAAGGCCCGGGCGCAGAAGATCCTCACCGATCTGGAGATCTCCGACAGCCGCCGCATCCAAGGTCTGGGCTTCCGGCAACGGGAACGACTCCTCGAACGGTTCGCGCCCACGCACTGACCATTCGTCCCGCCGGACCCCACCCGTTACGCCGGGCCGCCCGTGCCTGCCGCGGCCTCGCATACAAAGCCCCGGCGGCAGGCCGTGGCCTGCACATACGGCACGGGCGTCGGGCAGGCCTCGATCGCCGCGACCTGGACGCCCGATATCCGTGAGGACCAGGCGCTCGACGGCGGCCGGTACCTGCCCGTACCGGTCCCGCATTCCCCGGCCCACGCAGACCTCGCACTCGCTGTATGAGCCGGGCGCGAGCAGCGGCGCCGGCACCTCCACGGTGATCTCGCGGACGACCTCCACCACCTCGATGCGGGTCATCGCGGCCCGCGCCGTCAGTCGTTCCTCCGGCGGCAGCGCCAGCCGGGCCTTGCGCGCGGCCTTGGCCAGCCGGTTCCGCTCGTTCTCCTCACGCCGCTGGGCTTCAGTGCTTTCCTGGCCGCGGCCTCCTCCAACTGCTTCGCCCGCACCCGCTGCACATCCCCAGGCGTGCCGCCGCCCTCTGCTGAGGGTGGCGGCTCCGGGTTCCAGTCCGGCAGGCCCCGGCCCGCATTGTGCCTACTTCTGGCTGCCCTTGCGGGCCTGCTGCTGTTCGCTGCTGCCGCGCCGCAGGTGTCCGGCCTGCTCTGTGCCCTCGGCGGTGGTCCCCTTCGGCTTGCGCTTGGTGGTGGTCGAGCGGCCGCGTGCGGCCGACGTCGAGACGCGGCCTCCCTGCCCGGGCGTCGCCCTGGGCCCCTTGGCGGTCGGCATCGGCCGACTCAGGGCCTCCCCCATCTTGCGCATGGCCGGGACGTCGACCTCCCGGCCGGCGGGGCCGGAGGAGACGGGCGGGGTGCCGCCGCCGGGGCCCCGGCGCGGGGAGTTGTAGGTGAAGGCCGCGTCGCCGAGCCTGAGCAGTGCCTCGGCGCTGGGCAGCTCGGTCGTAGCCTCGGTGTCACGCTCGTCGGGCCGCCGGAGCTTGTCGGCGCCCGCCTGCGCCCACTCGGCGACCTTCTCGCAGACCTTCAGCGAGACCTTCCGAAAGAACTCACCCACGCGGTTGTCGTTCTTCAGGCGGTCGAAGTGCTCCCCGGCCCGGTCCTTGATGACCTTCCAGAGGTGCGTCCACGCCCCGCGGACTGTCTGGAGCCGCTGCCATTCCGGCAGGTCCTTGAGCGCCTCGGCGTGCGTGTCGGCCCCCCGCAGGGCGGTGTTCACCGCCTCGGCCTGCTGCTGCGGGTCGAGGGTGTCCGTTTGCTCGCCGGAGGGGTTACCGGTGGCGCCTTCCGTCGGCGCAGGCACCGGCGGCGCGTCGGGTGCTGGTTCGGCGTTGGCTGTGGCGACGGCGTCGGCGAGGTGCTGCTGAAGGGTGCGCAGGTCAGCCTCCACGGCCTCCCAGAGCTCTTTCGCCGTGCCCTGTTCCTCCGGGACGGTCTCCGTCCATGCCTCCCGGACGCCCTCGAAGGCGGCCGTGACATCCAGCTCTCCGGCCGTCTGCTCCGCGGTCGCGGTGTCCTCGGCCGGGGTCTGCGGCCCGGTCCACAGGGGCATTTCCTCCGGCTGCGGGGCCGCTTCGGTCTCCTCCGGTGCGGCATCTGGCTGCGGGTCGCCGAGCTGGACCCCGTCGTCGTCCGGCGCAGGGTCGAGGCCTTCGGGCTGGGTGGGACGGGTGGGTGTGGCCATCTCGGTTCCCTCCGGGGTGCTGGCCGGGGCGGGCGGTTCGGGCGAGCCGACGGCGGGTTCGGGCCCGCTCGGTTGGACGTCATCGGCGGCGGCCGCCGGGCGGGTTTCCTGCGCCGGGTCGGCGGCGGGCTCCGCCTCCTCGGGCAGGTCCTGCCCGGAGGGTTCGGCCGGGACCGCGGGCGGCTCGGCGGCCGCCGGCGTGGGCTCCGGTGTCGGCTCGGCAGGTGCGGGTGCGGGGTCGGTCGCCTCGGCCGGGGCGTCGGCGGCCGCGGGCGGTTCGGGAGTGGGCTGACCGTCGAGGTCGGCGGGCGGCGCGGCCGGAGCCTGCTCGGTCTGCGGTGCAGGGGCGGGAGCCGCTGGCGTGGCCTCGGCGACGGCCTGTTGGCGTGCGGCTTCCCGGTCGGCCTGCGCCGCGTCCACGGTGGCCTGAAGCCGGAGCTGGAGCCGCTGGACGTCGTGGAGCAGGTGCGCGAGCGGGAAGGCCATCAGCTCCCGCTCGAAGCTGTTCTCGTCGGCCGGGAGCGCATCGCGCCAGGCCGTGGCCGACTGGGCGACGGCTTCCAACTCGGCGGCCATCTGGCGAGAGTTGTGGTTCCCCGAGAGGGCATCGGCCATGCTGTTCAGCCGTGCCGTCAGCTCGACGTACGGCGGCTGTGCCAGGTAGTCGAGCGGCCAGACCCGGGCGGCGGGGTAGGTGAGCGCGCCCCGGTGCCACATGGCCGTGTCGCGCAGCTCGGCGCGCACCACGTTCGCCCGGGCGAGCGGTCCGTTGCCGGAGGCGGCGGTGGGCGGCTCGCCGTACGGGGTGCCGGTGAGAGTGGAGAACAGGACGGCTCCCCGGTCCGCCGCGGCCTGCGGCTCGTCGGCCAGGTTCGTCGCGTCGGCGGGCAGCCCGGGGACGGCCAGCCGGGCGAACCATTGTCCGCCGGCGGACTGCTGCACGGTGGCCACGGCCGTCTCTCCGTGGCGCAGTTCGCCCCGGTCCGGGGCCTGGCCGTCCATGCCGGTCATGTGGAGCTGGTAGGACGCATCAGCCGGGAGCGCGGTGACCTCGGTGTAGGAGCGGGGCTCCGGCGGATCCTCGATCTCCACGGCGGGATCAGCCTCCGTCGCCGCCGGGGGTTCCGCGGGGAGGTTGTCTGCGGCCGGGGCGGCGGCCGGGGCGTCCGTCGTGACGGCGGTGGGTTCCAGCTCGCCTGCCACTGCTTCCTCCTGGTCTGGGTCCTCGTCCGCCTCGCGGTCCGGTACGGGAGCGTCGTCCGGCGCGGTCGCCTCGGTGGCTGGGGCGCTGATGGGCTGGGGATCGGGTGCCGGTTCCGTCTCGGCGGCCGCGTTCGCGCCCTCCCCGGCCGCAGGGTCTGGCGCCGGGGCGACGTCGGCGAGCCCGAGCCCGAGCGGGAGCTGTCCGTCCTCGGCCGCCGCGGCGTCCTGCGCCGGCGGTTCTTGCTCGGCGGGGGCCGGAGCCTCGATCCAGGCACCGTCGCGGAAGACGTACCCGGTCTGCTGCTTCGAGGCTTGGGCCCGGACCCACGGCATGATCTCGTCCGGGTCCTCAAACCGTCGCAGCCGCTTGGGGGTGATACCCGGCGGCTGGTCGTTCAGGGAGACGGCGAACTTCGTGCGCCGGTACTCGATGGAGGGCTGGAACAGCAGGTAGCCAGTGCCCGGAAGCGTGATCTCGTAGCGGCCGTCCCACTGGCCCGTGTACGTGATGTCCTCGCCGTCGACCAGGCCCAAGCCCTTGCTCTCGCCAGGCGACTCGGTGCCGGGCGCCGCGGTGTTCTCCGGTGCGGCCGGCGGGGTGGCGGCCTCCGGCACCGTCGTGGTGAACAGGTCCAGTTGCTCCTCGTCCGAGGAGGCGGGCGCGCTCTGCGCCTCCGCGGGTTCCGGGAGGCCGGTGTCGGGCGCCGTCTCCTGAGGTATGCCGAGGCGGGCCCGCCGCTCCTGGTCCGATGCCCTCGGCTCGCCGGGAGCGCGGAAGGGCTGCTCCTGCCAGGGCAGATCCCCGTGCGGCCCGAGGTCGGTGGGCTGCAACAGGGCTTTCGAGTCTCCGGTCGAGCCGGACTGGACGTGGATACCGTCGTCCCCGATCGCCACGACCTTCATCCAGAAGCCGGACGACTCGGGCACGTACCGGTGCCGGGAGCGGACGTAGTCGGCCACCGCCGGCCGCCATCCTGCGCCGCCCGGGTAGAGGATCTCGTCTACCGCGTCGTGGAACCGGCGCACGGCGGCCTTGAGCGGCTGGAAGTCGGCCCGCGAGTTCTCCCGGAACCGGGCCAGGATCGCGTGGCTCCGCGCCGTGGCGAGGTGGCTGTCCCCTTCGGTGAGCCGACCGGCTTCGTAGTGGGTCCGGGCCCGGTCCCAGGCCTCGCGCGCCTTAACCAGGGCGCTGGTGGTGCTGCTTCTCTGGAGACTGCTGCGGGCGGCTTCCGCCGTGGAGAGCGCTTCTTCGGCCTCGGCGAGCGGCGCGGCGGTCGGCGCGACCGTCCGCTCCGGCTCTGGGTCGCGGACGCGCTCGCGCGCCCACTCCAGCACACCGTCCCAGTGCACGTGGCGGGTGCTCGCACCGTCCGGGGCGGTGGCCTCCAGGCGGTGGCCGTCGTCGCCGGGCTGGCCCTGCTGGTAGACCAGCTCCACCTGGTAGTCGGTCCCGCCGACGGTGATGTCCCAGCGCGGTCCGTGCTCGAACGGGGCGCCGCCGCGGCGGGGGCCGTTGGGGTGATCGGTGTTGATGCTCTCGCCCTCGTGGAGCGCCAGCTTGCCGATGTCGGAGCGGTAGCCGAAGAACACCCAGTCGTCACTGTCGTTCGGGTGGGTCTGCGGCGTGCGCCCCAGGGCCGCCCGCTCGGCCAGCTCGTAGCCGGAACTCGTGGAGATGCCCGTGCCCTGGGAGATGCCGTACAGGTCGCGGAGCACGAACCCCCGGTATCCGCTGGGGGTTTCCTCCGCGAGGCGGTAGCGCTTGCCGGTGGGCAGGTGGACGCATGTCCACTCGTTCTCCGCCGTGCGGCGGACGGTGACGTCGCCCTCCTGGTGCGGGCGCGGCACGATGCGGCGGCCGCCGCGCCGAGCCTCGGCGACATCGGCCTGGCGCCGGTACTCCTTGCGGGACAGGCCGGTGGTCAGCTCGACACAGCTTCCGCACTCGGCGGCCATGTCGCCGCCGTCCTCGGTGCGGGCGTGCCAGCGCCACACCATCGTGTAGCGGTCGGTGTCGGGGGTGCCGCACCGATCGCACTCGCCGTGATCGGCGTGCCCGTACACGCCCAGGCGTCCGTCCTCCGGGCCGCCCTCGGCGCCCGGGTGGACGGCGGGTTCCCTCCGGCTGGTGTGCCGGCGGCGGGTGCGGCGCGCGGGTGCGGGGGACTCTGGCGTCTCGGTGGGGAAGAGGTCGAGTTGCGCCTCCTCCTCCGCTCCGGCGTTCTCGGGTGCCGCGTCGGCGGGCCCGGTACCGGCGGCCGTCGTGGGGGCGGGGTCCGGCACCTCGGTGTCCGGCGTCGTGCTCGCGCGGTCCTGTAGGGCCTGGGGGTCCTCGGGGGCGAGATCCGGCTCTCCGCCCTGTTCCGGGGCGCCGTCGGCCGGGGCCGCAGGCTCCGCCTCGCTCCCGGCGGAGGTCTGCGTCGCGGTCGGTGCGGGCTCCGGGGCTGGGGCGGGCGCGTCCGGTGCCTCTTCCGGTGCGGCGGGGGTCTCTGTCCGGGGGCGGGGCTGGTAGGGCTCGGCGTACGGGTCGGTCTCGCCGATCGGCGGGATGGTGGCCCGCCACCGGGCGGTGTCGTACACCTCGAACTCGAAGCGTTCGGCCGCGTTGCGCAGCACGCGGGCGGTGCGCCGTTCCTCGGCGGTGAGGGCCGGGAAGGCGTCGGCGGCGGCCTGGGCCGCGTCGCCGAGGGCCTGCATCTGCGCGGTGTTCATCACGTACTTGCGGTGTGAGGCCACCCACTCCGGCGGCTCGATCGGGCTGCCGTCCGAGTAGGTGGCGTGGAGCACCAGGCGGCGCAGCTCCCGGACCTGAGCGGTGGTCAGCCGCACCTCGCGGGCGGCGTACTCGGCAGGGATGGGGCCCCGGTGCGCCGGTTCCTTGATCGCGTGCAGTTCGGAGCGCACGCTCCCGGCGGCCCGGATCGCCGGGACGCCCGCGGAAGGCGGCAGCGCCTCGTGGAAGGGCATGTCGTCGGGGGCGCCGCCGCGTGCGTCCTGCGCCCACCAGTAGCGGCGGCCGTCGTCGCCGATCCGGGCGCGTACCCAGCCGATGACCGCGCCGTCGGCGTCGACCACCGTGCCGTGCCCTGCCTCCGCGTTCAGGTCGACCAGCCGGTTGCCGTTGCCGTAGCGCAGCTCGATGCCCTCGGCGGTCGCGGCCTGCGCAGCATCCGCGGCGTTCTGGCGCTCCTTGGCCACCCGGTCGGCGTTCTCCGACCGGGCGGCACCCTCGGGCCACTCGACCTCGCTGCGCTCCCAGACCCGGGTGCCGGACTGGGTGGTGACCAGCACCAGGTCGCCGTCATCGGTGCCGATGACCGTGCCGGGCCCGTCCGGGGTCTGCACGATCGTCGCAGCCTCAGCCTCGACTTCGGGGACGGTGTGGGTGCCGTCGGCGGGCCCGTCCGGCTCGGCGGTGGCCGGCGGCGGCGCGGGCTCCGTGCCGTCCGCGCCCGGCGCGGCCTCGTCGTCGGCGGCCGGGCCGGGGTCGGTGGCGGAGGCCTCCGTGGCGGGTTCCGCCGCCTCCGGCGCAGCCGGGGCGTCAGTCTCCTGCTGCGTGGCCTGCGGGGTCTTCCCCGCCTCCGGGTCGGGGCCGGGGCCGTTGTAGGTGTAGGCGACGCCCAGCTTCTCGAAGGCGGCGCGCAGGCCGCGTACGGCGGTGTCGCGGTCCTCGAAGGGGGTGTCGCGGCGCTGGTACCACTTCTGCTGACGGCGCGACCAGTTGAAGCCCAGGTCGTTCAGCGCGTCCCGGATGCGCTGGTCCCCGCCGCGCGGGGTGTTGCGGACCTCGGTGCCCTCGGCGTCGTGGTCGATCACGATGCGGGCCGCGGCCGCCTCCTCCGCTTCGATCTGTGCCTCGGACGGCAGCTCGATGACGGTGCCGGGCGCGGCGAGGATCGCCTCCAGGTCCACCAGGAACAGCGGCTCGGTCTCCCCCGAGTACAGGGTCATGAGATCGAGGTTCAGGTTGGTGAGGGTGTCGCTCTGCTGCTGTCGGCGCTCGCCGACGGAGTAGTTGACCCACTCGTTGTAGTTGACGCGGTAGGAGCCGCCGACGCGTTCGGCGACCTTGCCGATCTCGGCCATGAGGTCGGGCAGCGGGTTGCCGGGCTCGTACCGGTAGCCGACGCCGGGCCGGTCGATGAACGCCACGGCCTCCCGGCCGGAGAGCTTGTGGCGCTGCAACAGCGGTTCGTAGTACCGCAGGACGGCCGCGCAGCGGGCCATGGCCGGGGAGGGGCCGGTGTGCTGTTCCGGCTCTGGCTGTGGTGTTGGGGCCTCCGGTTGAGCGGCGGCCGCCTTTGCGTCGGGTTCCGGCTGCGGCTGCGGGCCGCCGATGTGGGTCACCGACACGCGGTCGCCGAGGGCGTCGGTCAGGTCCTGGAGCGGCGCCGTCTCCTCGGGCGCCGCTTCGGCTGGCGCGGGGGCCGGGGTCTCCTGCGGGGCGGGTGCGCCGTCGCCGGGGGGCTCGGTCGTCACCGGGCCGGGGGACGGCTCCGCTTCGGGCTCGTCGGGCGCGACGGGCTCGGGGGTGGTCTGTGCGGGCTCGGCGTCCGGGCCGGACTGCTCGGGGTCCGGCTGGTCCTGCGGTTCGGCCGGCGGGGTGTCGCCCGGCTGCTCCGGGGCGGGGGCGGGCGGCTCGGCCGGTCCGCTCCCGTCCGGCACCGTGCTGGTGGCGGCCGCGGGGTCGGCGGGCGCCTCGCCGTCGGCCGTCTCCGCGCCCGGTTCGGTGTCGTCGGAGCGGGTCTCGTCCTGCGCGAGGCCCCGGGCCCGGGCCTGGATCTGGTGCTCGTCGGTAATGGTCTTGCGCAGGTTGGCGATGTGCTCGCGCAGCGTGGTCAGTTCCTCGTTGACCTCCTCGGCGGCGTCCTCGTTGACGCTCGCGGCGCGTTCGGCCCGCTCGGCGAGAGCGGCCTCCTTCTCGTTGGCGACGACGAGCTTGCCCAGGGCCTTCTCCTCGCGCTCCTTGGAGCGCGCCTGGATGCGGTAGGGGTTCTCGTCCTTCGGACGCAGGTTGGCGGCGATCTCCTCGCGGCGGCCGCGCAGGGACTCGGCGGACTTCTCCAGCTTGCTGAGGTCGTCGTCCAGGTGGTTGAGGAAGTGCTCCAACGACTGGATGGCGCCGCGGCCGTTGGACTGGGTGACGGAGGATGCCTGCCACTGGGCGCGATCCTCGCGCTGGCCCATGGGGACGACGTGTCCCCAGGCGAAGCGAAGGCGCATCTGGCGGCGGCCGCTGGCCCCGTAGGTGATCTCCGCGTGGAAGTCCTGCCCGCCGAAGGTGCCGACCGGGACGCGCTCGCCGGGCCGCAGGGACTGGTCCCCGGCGACGGCGGCCATCCGGGCGCCGAGCGCGTTCGCGGCCGCGTCGCGGCTGCGGTAGGTGGCGTCGTCCACGGTCATGGCGAAGTGGTCGCCAGTGGTCGGGCGCCGGTTCGGCGCCGCCGCCCGCATGTCCTCCAGGGCGGTGTCCGCGCGGGCGAGGAAGTCGTCGATATCGGTGAGCTGCTGACTGCGGGTGTCCTGCTGGCGGTCCCAGCTCCGGGCCAGGCCCTGGAGCCGGGCGCGTTCGGCCGTGGCCTCGGCCAGTTGCAGGATGGCCGGGTCGCCGGAGGCCAGGGCGGAGAGCATGCCGAGGTTGATGGCGTCGGCGCCGATGTCCTCGATCTCGCGGGCGGAGAAGTCCTTGCGCTGGATCTGGCCGATGAAGCGGGCCTTGCGGGCGAGGGTGGTCAGCCGGAACTCGTCGAAGGTCCGCTCGGTGATGTAGTACAGGACGCGGACGTCGTCGGGGGTGTTCTCGATCCACGGGGCGTTGAGGTTGCCGCGGCGTTCGATCCGCCCGTCGCGCTGGGCCATGTCCGCCGGCCGCCACGGGTAGGACAGGTGGTGCAGCGCGACCGCCCGGTCCTGGATGTTGGTCCCGGTACCCATTTTCTGCGTGCTTCCGACCAAGACGCGGACGCGTCCGGCACGGCAGTCGGCGAACAGCTTCTCCTTCTTGCGGTCGGTGCCCGCCTCGTGGATGAAACGGATGGACTCGCGCGGCATCCCCCGGGCGACCAGCTCGTCGCGCAGGTCCGCGTACAGGTCGGCGGCGTGCTTGGCGGTGCTGCCCGGGGTGCCCTCGTCCAGGAAGACGAGCTGGAGGCCGCCGGGCAGATCCTGCGGGGTCGGGTCCTCCCCGGAGACCGGGTAGACGATGTCCTTCGTCTCCTGCCAGATCTCCGCGATCTTCTCGGCCGCGTACGGGATCTTGCTGCCCATCTCCTTGCTGCCGCCGAGGCTGCGCATGTCGGTGGCGGCGGCGTCGGCGAGGTCGGCGACCTTCTCCATGTCCAGCACGCGCCCGCCGTACGCCGGGTCCTCGCTGGAGATCTGGTCGGCGGTGACGCTCAGGCCCAGGTTGCGCAGGGCCTCGGTGGCGTCGACCAGGTCCAGGTCGACGGAGGCGCGCAGGCCCTCACCGAGGGCCTTGAGGACGCCGCCGGGCTTGCGCACCCAGGGCTTGTGCGGCAGTTCCTTGATGAACTGCCGCTGGGCCGGCGTGGGCGGGATGAGGACGGTCTCGCCGCGCTGCCCGTCCTCGTTCTCCCGTACGGGCGGGGTGGGCAGGTCTAGGTCTTCCGCCATCTGCACGTCGGCGAACACCCGGTAGGCGGCCATCAGCTCCGGCACGTTGAAGAAGCGGCTGAAGCGGGCCTTGTACTTGTAGCCGTCGCCCTTGGGATCGGGCTCCAGCTGGGACACGACCTCACCGAAGGTCGCGGCCCAGTTGTCGAAGGCGTCGAGCCCCATCTCGTCCAGGAGCTGCGGGGCCAGGTAGCGCTTGAGGACGTACGCCTCGGTCACCGAGTTGGCGATCGGGGTGCCGGTGGCCAGGGTCGCCACGCGCTCGGACTCGTTGGTCGCCCGCAGGTAGTCGAGCACCATGTGGAGCTTGGTGGCCTTCGCGGAGCCCTGGATCGCGGCGCCGGGGATCGCCGAGACAGTGCGCAGGTTCTTGTACTCGTGCGCCTCGTCCAGGAACACGTAGTCGACGCCGGTGTCCTCCAGGAAGACGCCGTTGTCGTCGCCCATGGACTCGATCTGCTGCTGGAGCTTGGCCTCCGCGTTGGCCAGGGACTCTTCGATCTGCTTGACCGTGTTGCGGTGCATCCCGGCTTCGGCGGCGATGTCGAGCTGGTCACGCAGCGACTTCATCTCGCGGTCGAGGTAGTTGCGTTGGGTGTCCGCCCGCAGCGGCACCCGGTTGAAGGCCTCGTGCGTGAGGATCACGGCGTCCCAGTCGCCACCCGCGATCCGGCCCATGAACTTCGCGCGGCGCTTCTTGTTCAGGTCACTCGCGGTGATCGCCAGGATCTTGGCGTTGGGGTAGAGCTGCCGGAACTCGCGCGACCACTGCTTGAGCATGTGGTTGGGGACGATCAGGCACGGCTTCTTCGCCAGGCCGGTGCGGCGCAGCTCCATCGCGCCGGCGGCCATGGTCGCCGTCTTGCCCGCGCCGACGACATGCGCGAGCAGTGCCGTCGGCTCGTTGACGATCCGCCGGATCGCCGCGTTCTGGTGCTCCTTCATCGTCCAGTCGCTGATCAGACCGGGAAGGGTGAGCGCGGAGCCCGCGTACTCGGGCAACACCAGGTTGTTGAACTGCTCGTTGTAGACCTTCGCGAGCCGGGCCGCGCGGGTCTCGTCGTTCCACACCCAGTCCTCGAAGGCCTCGGCGATCAGCCTGGCCTTCTCCTGGGCCTCGTCCGTGGCGGCCTTGTCGACGTAGGTGCGGCCCTCGTTGTCGCGGTAGGTGACCTGGATGGTCGAATCGGCCTGCCGCAGCAACGCAGTGAACAGATCCTGCGTCGGGCGGGAGCCGGTGCCCCACTCGGTGCGCGCCAGGTCGCCGTTCTTGGCGCCGCGGACCTCCCACACGGTGCCGCCCGCGTGCAGCACGCTGGCGTCGGTGAAGCCGAGGCTCGCGAGGAAGTCGTTGTAGACGTCCACCGGAATCCACGGGGCGCCGATCTTCGCCTTGATCTCGGACGGCGCCAGGTCGGCGGGCTGGACCCGCTCCAGGGCGGAGACGTTGCCCTGAAACGTCGGGTCCTCGGCGGCCCGCTCCTTGGCGGCCGCGAGCTTGGTGCGAACATTGCCGGACAGGTAGCGGTGCCGGGGCTCCCAGACGTCGCCCTGTTCCGCTTCACGCTGCTCCGGGTCGCGGTAGGCGAGTCCGGCGTCCGCACACTGCGCGGACGCACTCTCCTCGTCCAGGCCGAGAAGGCCGGCCACCCGTGCCATGTCCAGGCGGCCGCCGTCGTACTCCATCGCCAGGGCGATGGCGTCCTCATGCGAGTTGGCCCGGGCCGGCAGGATACGCGGCTCCAGGACCCGGCTGAGGAGCACCTTCTGCTCAGTGCCCTTGCCGGTCCGGTCGTCCCACTCCTCCAGGCCGAACAACAGCGAGGCGTCGGGGTCGTCGTCAATCCAGGCGAACGCGGTGTCCTGCTTCCAGGCCTCCGGGACGTCCTTCAGGCCCTGCGCCGTGGCCCGCGCCCGTGCCTCGGTCGGCGTGAACTTGCGGTGCTGGCGCGGCTTGGTCAGCGGCGGATGGGTCTTGCGGTAGTCCCGCCAGGCAACCCGGAGTTCGGCGCGGAGCACCGCGAGCTGCGGGGTCTCGCCGGGTTCGGGGGTGTCGGCCTCCGCCTCGTACAGGGCCAGGGTCAGGCCCTTGAGGCGGATGAGCTGGACGAGCTGCTCGCGCTGGTCCGGGTGGATCTCCAGCGGGACCGGGCGGCCGCCGTCGATGACGGTGGGGTTGCCCTCGGCGTCCAGCCCCAAGGCGCCTTCCGTGCCGCCGGTGACGATCGCCTGGATCGGCTCGGTGCGCTGGTCGTCGGCGGCGGTCAGGCCTGCGGCCCGCGCTTCCACGGAGATGGCGGCGGCCGCGGCCGCCAGGGCTTCGGCCGGCGCCTGGTCGGTACGTCCGACGACGGTGACCTCCGGTCCCCACTCCCGGGAGCCAGCGCGCAGCTCGCCGAGCACGTACTCGGGGTGGGCGTCGAAGTACGTGTTGACCGCGAGTTCGTCGTCGTGGCCGGGCAGCGCCCGCTTGCGGGCGGTCAGCCACGTCTTGTCTCCCGGCTCCTCGCCGTCCATGCGGCGCCGCAGGAACAGCACGTCGGTGACGACGTCGGTCCCGGCCGCCGCCGCGTGCGCCCGGGCCGGCAGGCGGACCGCGCCGACCAGGTCGCCGAGCTGGTACATGCGCTCGCGCGCCTCGGGGGACTCCGCATCCAGAGTGTAGCGGGAGGTGATGAGGGCGACGATGCCGCCGGGGCGGGTGGCGTACAGCGACTTCAGCACGAAGTGGTCGTGGATCGACAGCTTCAGGTCGGGGTTGTGAACCTTGTCGAACCGCTTGTACCGGCCGAAGGGGACGTTGCCAACGACGCCGTCGAAGCCGCCGTCGGCGAGCGGGACGTCTTCGAGGCCACTGGTGATGATCTCGGCGTCCGGGTACAGGTGGCGGGCTATCGCCGCGGTGGTCGGCTCGACCTCCACACCGGTCATCTGCACCGGCTCACGCATGAGGACCGGGGCGAAGCCGATGAAGTTGCCCGACCCCGAGCCAGGTTCGAGGACCCGGCCGCCACGGAAGCCGAGCCCGCGGACTGCGCCCCAGATCGAGTGGACCAGGTCGGCGTCGGTGTAGTGGGCGTTGATGGTGTTGCGGCGGGCGGCCGCCCACTCGTCTTCCGTGAGCAGGGCCCGGATCTGCTCACGCAGGTCTCCGACTGCGTCCCAACGTGCGACGGCCCGCTCGAAGGCGTCGTCCGCGTCGAACGCCGCACGCGCCGGCCGCGGGTTGAAGATGCCGGGCAGGGCACCCCAGCCCGACCAGCGCGCGAGGGTCCGCTGTTCCTGCTCGACGGCCGGACGCTGCTCGCCCTCCAAGAGCCGCAGCGTCTCCAGGGCCGCGAGGTTGGCGCGGGCCCGCTCCCCCTGCCCCGCGGGGGCGAGGTCCTGCTGACCGTCCGGCCGGAAGCGGGGCGGAGCTACATCTCCCGGTGCTCCGTCCCCGGCTCCTTCTCCAACCAGATCTCCTCCGCGTACACCAGCTCCTGCGCCTGCGACCGCGTCGCCCGCCGGGCCGCCGCCCGCTGCTCCATCGGCAGCTTCTGGAGCAGTTCGGTCGCCAGCTCCCCGATCCGCTCCCTCACCCGCCGGTCCAGCTCCAGGAAGTACGCCTCCTGCTGCTCCGGACTCCCCAGCCCTTCCAGGGCCTGCGGCCGGTACGTCTCCCAGTACTCCCGCGCCAGCTTCCCGTGCCTGCTCAACTGCGCCACTGTCATTCCCCTCCTCTGCGTGGAGCGACTGCCCCACTCCCCCAGTGCTCAAGAGCGTCCTCCCCCGCGGTGGTGCCAAGGCTCACGGCACCAAGCCGTCCCGACACGCCGTCCCCACCAACGGGATCAGGGACCCTGCCCCCAATCCCACCCTTGGCAATCAGCGGCGGCCGAACATGATCCATACCCCTGGACCCTAGCGACTCACGGGCAACCGATTTCTTTTCTACGTGCCAGTAGATACCAGTAGATGAGCACCCCACGGCCGCCGTAGCGCGAGTGCCATTCGGTGAACAGGTTCTGGTCGTAGGCACGCAAGTGGAGTCGGAGGCAACCGCAATCGAGCCCTGGCCCCAGAACTCGGTGCTGCGGACACCGAAGCTAGCGTTCGCGATCTGGATCGCAATGGCGCGGGCAACCTCAGCGGACAGATACCGGCGGCGTACGTAGCACAGTTCGTCCTCGGTGTGGCCGTGGCCGCTGGAGACGACGGCCTTGATCCCTGTGTTAGTGCCGGCGGCGTAGATGACCAGGAGCAGAAGCTGGGCCAGGACCTCCACTGAGAGAGAGCAGCCGCCATCGGAGACTGAGGTGACCCCAACCTCGCCCTGCAGACGAGGGCCGAGCCACAACCCCGGCGCTTCTCGACGCGCACGGTGCGCGCCACGACGATACGGGTTCGCGTCGAGGAGTGCCGGGGGCAGCGGGGTCCAGGGGCCGGCGAAGGCCCCTGGTACCACCGGCCGTTACCAGCGTGGTGCCGACATGAGGTACGTGACACTCAACATCAGGTGATGGGGAGTCAGCCGAGATGCACCCGCACTTATAGAGAATAGAGACGATCACATTCCAGCAGGTCAGAGGACCTGATGGACCTTCAGAAGATGACTCCCAAGTCATTTTGGAGTTGCGAAAGTTGCTCGTGGAGTCAAGCTACGCCGTGTTCATTGCGACCTAGATGCGCAATACTGCGACAGGGGTCGCAACCGTCACCAACATGACTCCGAAGTCATGTTCGACGCGCCCAACGCGCAGATACGTCGCGTCGTTGCTATCTATATGCGCAATCACTAGTGTGCTCCGCGTCTAGGTTTCGATCTTGAGGAGCATGTAGCGTCATGTCTGCACAGCGTCAGGGGGACCCCCGCCGGGCCCCCGGCTCGTCCTCGCCCCGTGCGCCGAGCTCCAACAGTCCGTACGCCGGCGCGCTCGGCCCGAGAAAGAACCTCGTCGAGTTGCCTGTTGGCCACACGGCCGAGGTCAGACCTCCCGTCACCGCCGGCGACTTCATCGGTAAGTACTTCGCCCAGGACAGCCTGGAGTTCCTTCGCTGGGCAGCCAAGTACTTCCGGGACGACAACGTAACCCTGTGCGTACTGCTCTACATGATGGGAAGCCAGGAAGTCGGCGGGGCAGTCGAGCTCAAGCAGTCCGTGATCGCTGCAGAACTGGAGATGGATCCCGCACAGGTGTCGCGAGCCCAGACCAAGCTGAAGAGGCTGGGGCTGGCGTACTCGCCGAAGAAGGGGTCCATCCAGCTTCAGCCCGCGGTGACCCTACGCGGAGGCTACCGGCTGGTCGAGAAGCCCGTTCGCGGGTCGGCCGCCAAGCGGGTCAAGGTTCAGGTGGAGCAGCTGAGCCTTCTGAACGAACTCGTGCTTGACTCAGGTGTTCCAGAGGAATTCAGAGATATGTCTCTTCCGGGTGCGAAACTCCCCGAACCATCGTCAAAGCCGCGCAAACGTAAGCGCACGCAGAAGAAGCCGGAGGCGTGAGATGAGGACTGCAGCGTCTGTTACCGCCGAGCCGCCTGCGCTGACGTACGGCACCTTCAACGGCTTCGCCTACATGCCTGCGATGCCTGGGATCGCCTACCGAGTGCTCTTCCGGCTTCTGGGAACGCAGGAGCCGGGAGGTCGCTGCCTGGTCACCGAAGAAGAGCTGGCCGAAGCCCTGGACGTGCACCGCTCCATGGCGGGGCGGGGTCTGCAGGCCCTGATCCTCGCCAAGCTCGTGTTCCGCCAGGCCAAGGGCGTCTACTTCCTCAACCCGATGATCAGCGGTGCGCGCAGCGTCACTGAGCACTTGGAAGCCATCGGGACACTCGAGGCCGAGGATCGTCTCGACGTCGATGACTACCAGGAACGCTACGACGCCGCCGTCGCCCAAGCCGAGCAGGAGAAGAGGGAGAAGCGCTTGGGACGCAGGACAGCGGCAAGGCACCCCAAGCCGGCCGAGCCCGCGGCTGAAGAGACCGCGGACGTGCTGAACTTCGAAACGGCACGTAAGCGGCCGCGGAGGCGATCGCCCCGCCCGTAGCGACAGTCGGCAAAACCATTGAGGCCCCCGCCGGAGCGGGGGCCTCAATGTGTCTAGGTTTCGGAAGACAGGCTACCGCGTCACTTCTGTCGGCGCCACAGTGGATCTTGACGCTCGAGTCATGTCGGCATCCCGAAGACGCCTTGTCTCCACGGTTCGGCTCGGAGACGACCAGGGAGCGCCAGGGATTATCACGCCGTGATACTCCGCCCGCTCGAGCCTTCCACGGCCGCAGCTATCACGGCGTGATAATCCGATCGGGTCATCCGCCAAGGGTGAAATCACGTCAGAACCCGCGAACCGGGTACCTTTACAGCCTTAGGAGTCAGTAAGGTGACGTCATGGCCTCTCCATACCCCGAAGGAGACCGGGAAAAGGTAGCGTCCAAGCTGCCCTCGGCGCTCCAACAAGCACTCAAGGTTCGCGCCGCCGAACTCAGCCTGGACATCCAGGATGCCGTCGAGGCGGCCATTAACGAGTGGCGCGCCAGTGCCGGCATCGGCACTGAAGTGGACACCGCCGGCGCCAAGTCGTTCTCCACCTGGCTTCCGCCGGGCCTGTACGAGCAGTTCAAGGAAACCTGCACCAACCGCGGTGTCTCCTACACGCAGGGCCTCGCCCAGTCGATCCGTGACTGGCTCGACGCGAACCCGTCCCCCCAGCACGGCGCTCGCGGAACTGATCCCGAACGGAAGATCGTCGGCAACCAGAAGGGTGGTGTCGGAAAGACCGCCATCTCCGCCGGCATCGGCCAGGCCTACGCCGAAGAAGGCAAGCGCGTCCTCATCGTCGACTTCGACCCTCAGGGACACCTCAGCGAACAGCTCGGCGTCCCTCAGATCGAACCCAACCACGACAGCCTGGTATCCCACATGTGCGGCGAAGGCACGGGCGATCTGCGCGACATGGTCGTGGTGATAGAGGATCCGCGGTTCGAGAAGCGGCTGCACGTACTGCCTGCCTGCTTCGACGGGTTCCTCCTTGACGCGAAGATCGCCGTGGTAGCGATGCAAAAGCGCGGCTTTCAGAAGGAAGCAGCCCTCGAGCTGGCACTGCGTCCCCTCGAAGCCGACTACGACGTCATCATCATCGACTGCCCGCCGAGCCTCGGTATCGCCATGGACGCTGCCCTCTACTACGGGCGCAGGCGACGCGGCGAACCCGCCGGCGTGTCCGGCGTCGTCATTCCCGTCCTCGCCGAAGACTCATCGGCCACGGCCTACGGCATGCTTGCCCAGCAGATCGAAGACCTCTGCGAAGACCTCTCCCTCGAGGTCGACTACCTGGGCCTCGTCGTGAACCTGTACGACTCCCGGCGCGGCTACGTCGCCACCTCCTCCCTGGACAACTGGAAGTCGCTCGGTGACCCGAAGGTCCTCGCTGTCATCGGCGATCTGAAGGAACAGAGGGAAGCGGTCCGCAAGCGGATGCCGCTGCTGTCCTACGCACCGCACAGTGACCAGGCGGAAGCCATGCGACAGGTAGCGAGGGGAGCAACCCGTTGAGCAAGGCCGAAATGCTCGGATCGGCACCCGCGTTCGGCGCGGTCCGCGGAGCCCGGTCCTCCCGACGCAACCTCATCGACAAGACCATCGGTGGAGAGGAGTCGACCGCAGCGGCCATCACAGAGCTGCCGGTCACCCTCATCAGCGACAACCCCGACAACCCTCGCAACCACCTGCGCAACCTCGACGAGACGGTGCAGACCGTCCGCGAGGTCGGCATCATCATTCCCATCGCCGTTGCCACAGTCGAGGCCTACCTGCGCAACCGGCCAGACCGCGCCGACGACCTCGACGACGGAGCGCAGTACATCGTCGTCGACGGCCATCGCCGCCTCGAGTCCGCTCGCCGCGTCGGAATGGCCACCATCCCGGTCCGCGTCGACAACGGTCGCGTCGCCACGGATGAAGCCCTCCTTGAGGCCGCGTTCGTCGCGAACTACCACCGCGACGACATGACCGACCTTGAAGAGGCCCACGCCCTCAAGACCCTGGTCGACTACTACGGCTCGCAGACCAAGGCTGCCAAACGGCTGGGCATTCCGCAGAACACCATCTCCAGCAAGCTGTCATTGCTGAAGCTCACCCCCGAGCTCCAGAAGGACCTGGTGACCGGGGAACGGAAGGTGGAACACGTCCGCAACCTCGGCAAGCTGTCTCCCGAAGAGCAGAAGGCCAAGGCGGACGAGCGGGCGGAAACAGCCCGCAAGAAGGCAGAGGCCCGGCCGCAGGAGATCGTTGAGCGCTCAGCAGGCCCCGCCGATTATCACGGCGTGATAATCCCAGAGGCGCCCGCCGGCCCAGCCGGTTCGCCGTCCCCTGCGTCCGGGCCTGGTCCGGTCACGCCGTCCGCCGGTCGAGAGCAGGCTGTCGAGTCCATCCCGGAACCGCGCACCAGCGCGGGAGAGCCGAGGGCAGCGAACTCGGAAGCAGCAGGACAGTCCGAGCAGCCAAAGCAGCTCCCGTACGACGATGCTCCCTACTGTGTCCACCATCTCCACCAGAAGATGAAGCCGGAGACGTTCGTTCAAGGGGCCCGGGTGTGGATGGACATCCTGCGAACTCGGTACCCAGATGAGTACAAGGCCCTGCTGGCCGAGCTGGGAGCCCGATAGCAGACCGCCCAATGGCCCCGCTCGCCTTGCATGGAGGGAGCGGGGTCGTTTGGCTACTGCAACACGTAGTGCGCGCGGTAAGACTTTCTCTACTTCATCAAGGCTCGCTTCGCTCGCCGTCGCTCCCGGCCTCCTGAACTGCAAGCAGTGCCGATCAGAGATCGAAGGTGCCGCGCACAGCGCGGCGGCGCCGGTCGGTCGCCGCCGCGCCGCCCCTCCTTGCCTTCGTCACCGGGGCCGCGCGTCGTCGCCCGCCCGCGCCCACAAGGGGGCGAAGACCAGGCCGGGGCTGGACTGAGACGGCACAGCCGAGGTCAGAACAGTGCCTCCGGCGGGGGATCGGCCGGCACCGGGATGGAGGAGGCGCCGTACCCGACCGCGGGTCCGTAGTGGTGCGCGCGGGGAGCTCCCACCCCGACCGCCATCGACCCAGGCAGAGCCGAGCAGACGCGGCCCAGGGCGTCAAGGTCGTTCGTACAGTGGCGCGCTCCACCTTGACGCCCTGGACCACGCCCGCTCCACGGTGTGTGGGTCGACGGCGGACGGGATGGGAGCTGGGGAAGATGGTGGTACAGGAAGCGGGCAGGCTCATGCCACACTCAGGAAGCCCAGCTTGCGGGCGTACCTGACTCGGGAGTGCGCATGGATCCGCGCTTTAGGAGATTTGAGGTTCCCCCGAGATGCGAGGAGGGGTGACAGCAGGTCAGATGGTTCTCGTGAGAGGAGATCTGACGATGCCTGCGCCCAGGAAATATCCGCT
>NZ_JBEYTS010000047.1:0-55346 GCF_040643155.1 Streptomyces sp. NPDC047453
CAGGCTCATGGTGTCCGGCACCCGGGCCAGTTCCAGGACCTCGACCTCCAGCGACCAGCCGTCCTCCGTCTGCTCGAAAGTCGTCACGGACTCCGCGCTCAGACCGGTCAGCTCGGCGAACTGGGCCCGCGCCTCACGCAGCACCTCCAACGGCCCCGGCCGGGACACCGACTCTCCTGAACCTTGCGACTCCGCGGTGTTTTCTCTCTTCACCATGGCCACCTCTTCTTCTTCGGGTGGCCGCACGCTCCACGGTCAAACCTGTACGAACGCGGGCTTCCCGCACGTATAGTTGCGAAATCCCCAAGGAAAGCCAATGCGCACCGTAGGCGGCCCGTCACTCACCGAACGACCGCCTCCTCCACCAGCAGCCGCGCGGCGGCCGCGATCGACTCGGCGTCGATGCCCGCGGCGTGCAGCTGCTCGGCGGGTGAGGCCGAGCCCGGCATCTCCCGGACGGCGAGCCGCACCAGGCGCGGCACCGGGCGTCCGTCGGTGAAGGCGTCGAGCACGGCGTCGCCGATGCCTCCCTCGGCGTGGTGGTCCTCCACGGTGAGCAGGCAGCCGGTGTCCTCGGCGGCCTCCCGGAGCGTGTCCCGGTCGACCGGTTTGACCGAGTACAGGTCGATCACCCGGACCGCGATGCCGTCCTGGCCGAGGACGTCGGCGGCGGTGAGCGCCTCGTGCAGGGTGACGCCCGCGGCGACGACGGTCAGCCGGTCCCGTGCGGAGGAGCGCAGCACCTTGCTGCCGCCGACGGGGAAGTCCTCCTCGGGCCCGTAGAGCACCGGGCTCGCCCCGCGCGAGGTGCGCAGATAGCGGACGCCGTCCAGGTCGGCCATCCGCGCGACGAGCTCGGCGGCCTGGTTGGCGTCGCACGGGTAGAGCACGGTCGAGCCGTGGACGGCGCGCATCATCGCCAGGTCCTCCAGGCCCATCTGGCTCGGCCCGTCCTGTCCGATCGCCGTGCCCGCGTGGGAGCCGTTGAGGTTGATGCCGGAGCCGCTGACGGAGGCCATCCGTACGAAGTCGTGCGCGCGGGTCAGGAAGGCCGCGAACGTCGAGGCGTACGGCACCCAGCCGCGCCGGGCCATTCCGACGGCGGCGGCGACCATCTGCTGCTCGGCGATGTAGCACTCGAAGTAGCGCTCGGGGTGCTCCTTGGCGAAGAACTCCGAGCGGGTGGAGTCGCCGACCTCGCCGTCAAGGGCCACGACGTCGCCGCGCGCGGTGCCGAGCGCGGCGAGCGCCTGGCCGTAGGCGTCGCGGGTGGCGACCTTCTCGCCCTTGTCCCAGCGGGGCAGTTCGAGGTTGCCGTCGCCCACGGCGTGCAGCGAACGGGCCGAGCGCGGCTCGTGCACGCGGACGCGGATGTCCCGGACGCCGCCCAGTTCCTCGACCGCCTCGTCGGGGTCCTTCAGCGGCTTGCCGTGCAGGCCCTCACGGTCCTCGGCGTCCTTGACGCCCCTGCCCTTGAAAGTGCGGGCGATGATCGCGGTGGGCTGCCCCCGCGTGGAGATCGCCTCGCCGAAGGCGCGGTCGACGGCGTCCACGTCGTGGCCCTCGATCTCGATCGTGTGCCAGTCGAAGGCGCGGAAGCGGCGGGCGTAGGCGTCCAGGTCGTGGCCGTGCCGGGTGGGGCCGCGCTGGCCGAGCCGGTTGACGTCGAGGATCACGGTCAGGTTGTCCAGGTGCTCGTACCCGGCGTGCTCGGCGGCCTCCCAGATCGAGCCCTCGGCCAGCTCGCTGTCCCCGCACAGCACCCACACGCGGTAGTCGGCGTGGTCCAGCCGCTTGCCGGTGAGCGCGATCCCGACGCCGATGGGCAGGCCCTGCCCGAGGGATCCGGTGGCGGTCTCCACCCACGGCAGCCGCCGAGGGGTGGGGTGCCCTTCCAGGCGGCTGCCCAGCTCGCGGAAGGTGAGCAGTTCCTCGTCGTCGATGGCGCCCGCCGCCTTGTAGGCGGAGTACAGCAGTGGGGAGGCGTGTCCCTTGGACAGGACGAAGCGGTCGTTGCCGGGGTGCTCGGGCCGGTCGAAGTCATAGCGGAGATGGTTCGCCAGCAGGACCGCCATGATGTCGGCGGCGGACATGGAGGACGTGGGGTGCCCGGAGCTCACCGCGGCGGCGGCGCGCACGCTGTCGACGCGCAGTTGCTGGCCGAGTTCGACGAGTTCGTCGGTGTTCATGAGTCTCCTTCCGCGGGTATGTCGTCTCGCTTGACCGGGCCGGGGGCGGGGTGCGCTCCGCCGGGCGCGGCGTCGGCCGGCTCTCCCGGTCCGGAGCCGGCCGTCGTCCTCGCCTGCCACTCGGGCCCGACCGGTACGCGGGCCAGCTCCGGGGAGGCCGTGTCCAGGGGCACGGACCAGGACCGTACGAGGCCCAACTGGACGAACTGGCGCGGCAGTACGGCGTCCAGCAGCCAGTCCGCGGCCACCCGGACGCGGTTGCCGGGCATCGCCGCGAGGTGGTAGGCGCGGGTGACCACGCCGGCCACCGGCCCGGACAGCGGGACGCCGAGCGGGTCGGCGGCGGCCTGCGCGCCGCCCAGGTCCACGACGAAGCCCAGGTCGCGGTGGCGGTAGGGGCGGGCCTCGCCGACGCCGAGCGAGGCGGCGACGTTGACCGCGGCGGTCCTGCCCTGCCGCCAGGCGTGCTGGGCGGTCATCGGGGTGTACCGGCCGGGGTTGTCCAGGTCGGGCACGGCGGCCGCGTCCCCGCACGCGAACACCTCCGGCCGCCCCGGCACCTGGAGGAAGGGGTCGACGACGAGCCGTCCCCGCTCCAGCGGGTGCCCGGTGCTCTCCACGAGCGGGTCGGGCCGTACGCCGACGCACCACACGAGCGTGCGGCTGCGGACGAACTCGCCGTCCGTCAGCAGCACCCCTTCGTGCGTGGCCTCCTTCACGGAGGTGCCCATGCGCACCTCGACGCCCCGCCTCCGCAGCACGCGGTCGGCGGTGGCCGAGAGCCGCTCGTCCAGCTCGGGCAGCACGCGGGGCGCGATGTCCAGCAGCAGCCAGCGCGACCGGATGCCCTGCCGGGGCGGGTACCTGCGCGTCAGCGAGTCGGTGAACATCTTCCCGTGCGCGGCGACCTCGGTGCCGGTGTAGCCGGCACCCACGACGACGAACGTGCAGCGGGCCGAGCAGGTCTCGGGGTCGTCCTCGCTGCTCGCCAGTTCGATCTGGCGGGTCATGTGGTCCCGCAGGTACAGGGCCTCGGGCAGGCCGCGGAACCCGTGCGCGTGCTCGGCGACGCCGGGGATCGGCAGCAGCTTGTTGACGCTGCCGACGGCGAGCACCAGCCGGTCGTAGGCCAGCGTGCCCTCGCCGCCCTCGGGGCCGGTGTAGTGCACGGTGCGCGCGTCCATGTCGATGGCGTCCGCCTCGCCGAGGACCAGCCGTACGTGGCGCAGCGTGCCGGCGAGGGAGACGGCGGTCCGGCGCGGCTCCAGGAGGCCCGCGGCGACCTGGGGCAGCAGGGGCAGGTAAAGGAAGTAGTCGGTCGGGTTCAGCAGGGTGATGTCGGCCTTGCCCCGGGACATCCTGGACAGGGTCCGGGCCGTGCGGTAGCCGGCGAAGCCGGCGCCGACGATCACGATGCGGGGTCGACTCACGGTTCGCCTCCGGCGCGGTCGCGTACCTGGTGCGGAACCTTCCGCGTCCCCCTGGCCGGGGCACCCAAACGTCTCCCGGCACCGGGCCGGCCGCCCGCGACTGCCGCGGTGCGGACACGGACGGGCGCCCGCGGGCCGGGGGCGAGCGGGTGCCCGGTGTCATGTCACGCTCCAACAGGTCGGGACGCGGTTCGGAACACGACGGGGAACCCGACAGGGAACGCGACGCGGTGTCAGGCCCGGTGGCCCGTTCCCGGGTCGGTCTCGCCGGGGCGTTCCGGCCGGGTCGCTCCGGACGGAGGCGCGGGCGGCATCGGCGGCACGGGCGGGTGCGCCGCACCCACCGTCCTGCCGGCCGTGCCCGCCACCGCTCCGGTGCCGCCCGCGGGCGGGGCGCCCGGGTCGTGTCCGGCCGCGAGGTCCACGGCGCGGTCCGGGGCGGGCCGCGGCTCCGACGGCCGGGCGGCCTCGCGCAGCGCGTAGGCCGCCACGCCCAGGATCGCCGCGGTGATCAGTGCGGCGGCCCAGCCGGGCAGCCCGATCGCGAGGGCCAGCCCCACGGCGAGCGCGAGAGCCGCGCCCGCGTACAGGGCGACGGCGCCGGACGCGGCGTAGAGCGTGGCGGTGCGACGCCGCCTGCGGGTCTGGTCTCGCAGTTCGTCGCGCACCGTCTCACGCGCCACCTGCGCCAGTTCGTCGACCAGTTGCTTGTCCAAGTGCTCCAAGTGATCCAAGCCCTTCATGAACCGCGAGTACCCGCACCGGCGTACGCATAACGCCGTCCGGGGATGTCCGGGGATGTGGCGGAGGGGGTGGGCGTTGCGGGCGATCCGGTGAAACGATCACCTCCCCGGACGCCCCCAACTACGCTCGTGCGCATGGAGATTCTGGGAACCACCCTGCGCGTCTGCGTCGACGATCTGGACACCGCCGTCCCGTTCTACGAAGGTCTCGCGGGCGCCAGAGCTCTCCGCTTCGAACAGGGCGGCGTCCAGGTGGCCGCGGTCGGCTGCTTCCTGCTGATGAGCGGCCCCGAGTCGCAGCTGGAGGTGCTGCGCAAGGTGGCGGCGACGATAGCCGTGGAGGACGTCGACGAGGCCCACCGGGTGCTGACCGGGCTCGGCGCGCACATCGTCGCCGGGCCGGTCCCGACACCGGTGGGCCGCAACCTGATCGCCCTGCACCCGGACGGGACGGTGTACGAGTACATGGACCGCCGGGGCTGAGCGGGCGCGGCGATATTCCGTGGCCGGCGCGTCGCGGGCGCCGTAGAGTCGGCCGGTCGCCCCCTGTGGCCGATGGCCGAGCATGGAGAAGTACGGAGATCCGATGAGCGAGCAGCACACCTACCGGGTGATCGTCCGGGGCACCTGGGACGCACTGACCGACGAGGCACAAAAACGGCTGCGCGCGGAGGCGGACGAGCACGGCATGCTCAGCATGCGGTTCACCGAGGAGGGCTCGCTGTCGTACGAGCCGTCCCCGCTGAAGCACTTCTCGATGCGCTACGTCGTGGTGAGCGACGCGGAGGACGGCGAGGAGATGGCGGCCGCGATCGCGGAGGACCGCGCGGAGACCGCCCTGCGCGGCCTCGGATACGGCTTTCGTGACCTGCGGTCGACCGTGACGGACCTGGACACCATGAAGGTCAACTTCAAGCCCGCATCCCGGCGGTGAGCGCCCACCGCTCGTGGTCGCGCCAGGCCCCGTCGATGAAGAGCATGTCCGGCGAGAAGCCCTCCAGGCGGAAGCCGCAGGCGCGGGCCAGCGCGATCGAGGCGGTGTTCAGCGGCTGGACGTTGATCTCCAGCCGGTGCAGCCGCATCGGGCCGAAGGCGTACCCGATGACGAGGTCGAGGCCCTCGCGCATCAGGCCTCGCCCGGCAGCGTGCGCGAAGGCTCCGTAGCCGAGTGCTCCGGACCGGAAGGCGCCGTGCACGATGTTGTTGATGTTGACGAACCCGGCGAGTGTGCCCGCTTCCTTCTCGCAGACCAGGAAACCCGCCTTCGCCGGGTCCTCGATCAGTCGCCGGGCGTAGGCGGCGTACGCCTCGGCGGTGGCCGGCGGGAAGAGCCACGGGTGGTGCAGGTCCTCGCTCTCCCGGACCCGGGCGGTGAACTCGGCGCCGTCCTCCCGGGTGAAGGGGCGGATGCCCACGCGGGGCCCCTCGGCGAGGAAGCGGGCTGCGGTGTGCGGCATGCCGTCACCCTACGCGCGGCGCGCGCCCGGCCGCCGCACGTCAGCGAAGGGCGGGCTCGCCGAGCGTCAACGTCCCCTCGTCCGCGTCGAGTTCGGCCGCGACACCGAAGGGAACCGTCAACGCGCCCTCGCAGTGCCCGAAGCCGAACTCCTCGACGACGGGCACCCCGAGTCCGCCCAGCCGGTCGGCGAGCAGGGCTCGCACCCGGTCGGGGGTCTCGCAGTCCTTCCACGAGCCGAGCAGCACCCCGCGCACCCCGTCGAGCCAGCCGGCCCGCAGCAGTTGGGTGAGGTAGCGGTCCAGGCGGTAGGCCTCCTCGCCCACGTCCTCCAGGCACAGCAGACCGCCGGCCGCGCCGGGCCGCGCGTGCGGTGTGCCGAGGTCGGCGGCGAGCAGGGCCAGACAGCCGCCGAGGGTGACGCCCCGGCCCCGCCCGGGAACCAGGGCCGGGCCGCCGGAAGCGATCGTGCGGACCGTCTCGGGCGCGAACAGGGTCGCTCGCAGATGCCGTTGCGCCCGGTCGTTCTTGACGAAGTCGACACCGGCGGCCATCGGGCCGTGCAGCGTGACCAGGCCCAGGCGGGTGGCGAACGCCTCGTGCAGCGCGGTGATGTCGCTGAACCCGACGAACACCTTCGGGCCGGCCGCCCGCATGGCCTCCCAGTCGAGCAGGTCCACCATGCGCTGCGCGCCGTAGCCGCCGCGGGCGCACAGCACCGCGTCCACGGACGGATCGCACCAGGCGCCCTGGAGGTCGGCGGCGCGGTCGCGGTCCGTACCCGCCAGATAGTCGAACGTGCCGTGCCGGGCCGTCACGTGCGGCGCCACCACCGGATCCAGGTCCCAGCCGCGCAGCACGTCCAGGCCCGCCTGCAACCGCTCCTCGGGCACGGGCCCGCTGGGCGCGACGACGGCGACGCGGGCACCGGGGGCGAGCCGGGTGGGGCGGACGAGTTCCTTCACGTGCTGAGCTCCAGGGTGGGGATGCCGGCCGGGTCCAGGCCGAAGACCTGAGCGTACAGCGACAGCTCCGCCTCCAGTGCCCGCACCATGGTGTCGGCCCGGCGGAAGCCGTGCCCCTCGCCCTCGAACGCGAGGTACGCGTGCGGCACCCGCCGGCCGGCCAGCCGGGCGAGGAACCGCTCGCACTGGGTCGGCGGGCAGATCACGTCGTCCAGGCCCTGGAGCAGCAGGAAGGGCGCCGTGATCCGGTGGGCGTGCTCGGCGGGTGAGCGCTCCGCGTACCGGCCGGGCACCTCGGCGAGCGGCCCGACCAGGGACTCCAGGTACTGCGACTCGAAGTCGTGGGTCTCCCCGCTGCCCCAGCCGGTCAGGTCGAGAATCGGGTAGCTGATCGTGCCGCAGGCGTACACGTCGGTCGTGGTCAGGGAGGCCGCCGTGGTCCAGCCGCCCGCACTGCCGCCCCGGATCGCCA
The DNA here is from genome assembly GCF_040643155.1 of Streptomyces sp. NPDC047453. Classification (NCBI taxonomy): domain Bacteria; kingdom Bacillati; phylum Actinomycetota; class Actinomycetes; order Kitasatosporales; family Streptomycetaceae; genus Streptomyces; species Streptomyces sp. NPDC047453. The sequence continues at coordinate 7,256 of NZ_JBEYTS010000047.1, forward strand.
GCCGGGCGCGGTCGGCGGTGCCCTCGTCGGCGAGGGCGAGCGCGACGGCCGCGCAGTCCTCGACGTCGACGACGCCCCACTGCTCGCGCAGCCGGTTGCGGTACTCGCGGCCGTGTCCGGTGGATCCGCCGTAGTTGACCTCGGCGACCCCGATGCCGCGCGAGGTGAAGTAGGCGATCTCCAGGTCGAGCACCAGGGGCGCCCGGCTGGTGGGTCCGCCGTGCGCCCACACGACGTACGGCGGCAGCTCGCCGGCGGGAGGCACGCACTCGGGGTGGTGCGGCGGGTAGATGTGGGCGTGGACCTCCCGGCCGTCCGGCCCGGTGAAGGTGCGGATCCGCGGCTCGGGGTAGTAGGCGGGGTCGACCGGGTCGTCGTGGGCGGCCCCGATCACCCGCGCCCGGCCGGTGCGGGTGTCCAGCTCGACGACCTCGTACGCGCTGCGGGGGCCGGCGGCCACCGCGACGACCCGGTCGCCGTGCGCCGCCGGCGCCGCGTCGAACTCGGTCCAGGGGCCCGCCGTGTCGACGACCTCACCCGTCTCCGGGTCGAGCACGCCGAGGGCGGTGGCGCCGCGACCGTGCACGACCGCGATCAGACCACAGTCCAGCGGCGCGAACCAGCGCTGCCCCAGCTTCCACAGCGGGCCGCCGAACTCCTCCTCGCGCACGCACAGGGGCTCACCGTCGCGGTAGAGGTTCCACCAGCCGCTGCGGTCGCTCGCGTACAGCAGTGAGCCGTCGGCGGCCCAGTCCGCCTGGGCGATGGACTCCTCGGGGCCGCCGGCCACCGTCCGGGGCGCGCCGAACGAGCCGTCGGCGCGCACCTGGGCCACCAGCAGCTCCGTGCCGTCCCACGGCATCCGCGGGTGGTCCCAGGCCAGCCAGGCCGCGCGCCGTCCGTCGGGCGAGAGCCGGGGGCCGGTCACGAACCGGTGCCGGTCGTCGGTGAGTTCGCGCACCGCGGTCCGGTCCTCGGCCGCCGAGCCGTCCAGCGGTACGGCGGCCAGGACCCGCCGTACGTCGGTGGGTGCCTCCCCGGTGAACTCCTCCAGCACGCACCACACTTCGCCGTGCTCCAGGCGCAACTGCGGTTCGACCCAGCGCAGTCCGCCGCCCACCGCCGAGAGCGGGGTGAGCGGGCGGGGCTCGCCGCCGGGCTCGTACCGGTACAGGCGCTGGTCGGCGAAGTGCACGAACACCAGCAGCGGCGTGCCGTCCACGACGGCTCCCGCCCAGGGCCGGCCGCCGTACTCGATGACGCGGCTGCGCACGTTCCACGGCTCGGGCAGCACCGTGGACTGCGAGCCGTCGGCGTGCCGCCGTACCAGCGCCCGGCGTCCGCCCTCGGCGGGCCGCGGCTCGGTCCACCACACCTCGTCGCCGACGAATCCGGGGAACTCCGGCCTGCCGTCGTGCGCGGCGGCGAGGGCCGCGTCGATGGGCGAGGGCCAGGATCCGCAGGGCAGGGTGCGCACGTTTTCCCCCATCGGCTCAGGCGGTCCGCAGGAAGCGGTCCAGGACGCGGACGCCGAAGTGCAGCGCCTCGACGGGGACGCGCTCGTCGACTCCGTGGAACAGGGCGTTGTAGTCGAAGCCCTGGGGCAGCTTCAGCGGCGAGAACCCGTACCCGGTGATGCCCAGCCGGGAGAACTGCTTGGCGTCGGTGCCGCCTGGCATGCAGAACGGCACGACATGGCCCTCCGGCGCGAACTCCTCGACCGCGGCCCGCATCGCCGCGAAGGCCGGTGAGTCGACCGGCGACTGGAGCGCCACCTCGCGGTGCTGGAACTCCCAGTCCACGTCCGGTCCGGTCAGTTCGTCGAGGGTGGCGCGGAACTCCTCCTCGCCGCCGGGCAGATACCGCCCGTCGACGTGGGCGACCGCCTCCCCCGGGATCACGTTGATCTTGTAACCCGCCTCGAGCATGGTGGGGTTGGCGCTGTTGCGCAGCGTCGCCTCGACCAGCCGGGCCGCCGGGCCCAGCTTGTCCACCAGCGCGTCCACGTCCCGCAGGTCCGCCTCGATGCCGTACAGGGCTGCGAGTTCGGTGAGGGCCGCGCGCACGGTCGGGGTGAGCCGTACGGGCCATTCGTGGGCGCCGATCCGGGCGATCGCCGCGGCGAGCCGGGTCACCGCGTTCTCCCGGTTGAGCCGGGAGCCGTGGCCCGCCCGCCCGTGCGCGGAGAGCCGCAGCCAGGCGGTACCGCGCTCACCGGCGGCGATCGGGTAGATCTGCCGTCCGGCGCCATCGTGGTAGGTGTACGCACCCGACTCGCTGATGCCCTCGGTGCAGCCCTCGAACAGCCCCGCGTGATGCTCGGCGAGGAAGCCGGAGCCGTCCTCGGCGCTCGCCTCCTCGTCGGCGGTGAAGGCGATCACCACGTCACGCCGCGGCCGCATCCCCTGCCGGGCCCAGGCGCGGACCACGGCGAGGACCATCGCGTCCATGTTCTTCATGTCGACCGCGCCCCGGCCCCACACGACCCCGTCGCGGACCTCGCCGGAGAAGGGGTGCACGCTCCAGTCCTCGGCGCGCGCCGGCACCACGTCCAGATGACCGTGCACCAGCAGCGCGTCCGCCGCCGGGTCGGCGCCCTCGATCCTGGCCACGACGTTGGTGCGGCCCGGGGTCCGCTCCAGGAGCACCGGTTCCAGTCCCGCCCCGGCGAGTTGCTCGGCGGCGTACTCGGCCGCCGGGCGCTCCCGGCAGTCGCCGCCGCCCCGGTTGGTGGTGTCGATGCGGATCAGGTCGGACGTGAAACCGACGACCTCGTCCAGCGCCTGCGCGTCAGCCATACTGCTCCTCGATCGCCGACGAGGCGATCGTGGTGACCGCCTTGAAGGTGCGGATCGCCTCGTACATCGTCGCGCTGGTGTACGCCACCTTGCGCTCCCCGATGCGGCTCACTCCCGGCACGACGGTGCAGGCCATGGCGAGGTGCTCGGCGTCGAACTCGACGGCGACGGTGAACGGGCCGCCCTGCACCGGCTCGTGACGGACCGCCAGTTCGGCCGCCTGCTTGGCCGCGGCGCGGATGTCGGCGGCGGTGCGGGTCGGCGTACGGCACACGGCCGCGTACCGCGACACGTGGTCCTTCACGGCGACCTTGAGCGCCCCGGGCGCGTAACCGAGGGCGTCCTCGCAAGCCACGTCGTCCCCGGTGACCAGCACCACCGGCACCCCGTACTCGGCGACCACATGGGCGTTGAGCAGCCCCTCGCTGGCCCGTACGTCGTTCAGCCACACCCCGGTGATGGAGTTGGCGAGATAGGTGTGGGCGAGGACGCCCTCCATGCCGGCGCCGGCGTGGTAGCCGACGAAGGCGATGCCGTCGACGACGTCGTGCTGCACGCCCTCCACCATGGACAGCGACTTGTGCCGTCCGGTGAGCATCTGCGCCCGCTCGTCCAGCCGCTCCAGCAGCAGGTTGCGCATGGTCCAGTGCGCCTCGTTGACGAGGACCTCGTCGGCGCCCCCGTCGAAGAAGCCGCGCACGGCCGCGTCGACGTCCGAGGTGAACATCGCCCGGCACCGCTCCCACTGCGGCGTCCCCGGCAGCACATCGGCAGGCCAGGTGACACCGGTGGCGCCCTCCATGTCGGCGCTGATGAGGATCTTCATGGAGCGTCACGTTACGCGCCGATCAGCGAACCGGCTACGGAGAGACGGTGAAAGTCGGCGGGTGGGCGAACGGCGGAGACACACCCCTCGCACCTCCGGCGCCCCGGGCACCGGGGCGCCGGGGGCGCGGGCGGCGGGCAGTGCGGTCCTCAGCGTTCCAGGAAGTCGAAGAGGTCTTCCCAGCGCTGGGTGATGACGTCCGGGTCGAAGCGGTGGGCGCTGCGCAGGGCCTCGTCGCCCATCGTGTCGCGCAGTCGCTCGTCGGCCATCAGGCGCACAAGGTGACGGGCGAGTTCGGAGGTGTTGCCGGGGCGTGCGAGCAGACCGTTCTCCTCGTGGGCGACGATCTCGCGGACGCCGGGCGCGCAGTCGAACGCCACGCACGGCAGGCCGGTCGCCATGGCCTCCAGCAGGACCAGCGGGAAGCCCTCGCCGCGGGAGGACTGGACGAAGACGGAGGAGGCGCGCAGCGCGCCGGGCACGTCGTCGGTCTGCCCGGCGAAGTCGACGGAGTCCTCCAGGCCGAGCTCCGCGCACTGCCGCTTGAGCTGCGCCTCGGCCTCTCCCTTGCCGTAGATGCGCAGGGTCCAGCCGGGCTGCTTCGGCGCGGCCTCGGCCCAGGCGTCCAGGAGCATGTCGACGCCCTTCTCGTGGGAGAGCCGGCCGACGTTCACGACGACCTTCTCGGTGCGCGGCGAGGGGCTGTCGGGCACGATGGACAGCGGGTTGGGCATGAAACCGACGTTGTTCATGCCCTCGACCCCCCAGTGGTCGGCGTCCTCCCGGGTGAGTGCCAGCAGCCGGTCGACGTCCTTGAAGTACCTCTTCACGCGCGCGAAGCGGGACGACTTGCGGGACGTCTCGAAGGACTCGTGGGTCATGCCGATGACGCGATGTCCGGCGGTGTCCGCGAGGGCCACCCACTCCATCGCCCACACCTGGGCGACGATGATCACCGCGCCGGGCCGGGCGTCCTGGAACAGCGACGAGAGCCGGCTCGCGGCGGTCCGCATGTGAGTCTCGTGGCGGCGCACGGCCGGGTCGAAGCGGCCGAGCAGGCGGCGCGGCCTGGGCCGGCCCGGCGGGCGGCGGGCGTACAGCGTCACGGTCCGGAACGGCGGCTGGTCGCCGAGGGCCATCGGATGGTTGGGCGGGGTGATACCGACGACGGTGACCCGGTGCCCGCGCTCGGCCAGCAGCCCGGCCATCTGGATCTGCCAGCGGCCCACACCGCCGAGTTCGTTGACCTCGTTGGCCACGAAGAAGATGTCGCGCTGGGTCATCGGGTCTCTCCTGCGGGGCCGAAGAAACGGTCCACGATCTGCGCCGCGGCGTCCCCGCGGTCGTACTCGCCGTACTTGTCCACGAACTCCTTCAGCCGGGCCTCGTACTTCGACTGCATGGTGCTCAGGTCGCCGATCACGGTGAACAGTTCGTCCTCGGTGCGCGGGACGGGGCCCGGCGCCTCGGCCAGCAGGTCGAAGTAGGTGCCGCGGGTGTCCTGGGCGTACTGCTCCCAGTCGTGGGCGTAGAACACGATGGGGCGCCGGAGCAGCGCGTAGTCGAACATCACCGACGAATAGTCGGTGATCAGGGAGTCGGCGAGCAGGAGCAGCGGCGTGATGTCCGGTTCGGCGCTGACGTTGATCACGCGTCCCGCGACCGACGGCGGCAGGGTGAGCCGGTTCAGGTAGTGCGCGCGAACGAGGAGAGTGTGGTCGTCGCCGAAGCGCGCGGCGAATTCCTCGATGTCGAAGGGGAACTCGAAGTCCTGTACACGGCCGTCGGGATGGGCGCGGAACGTCGGCGCGTACAGCAGCACGCGCCGGTCCGGGGCGAGGCCCAGCCGCTCGGCCAGCCGCTGTGCGTCGGCGGGCAGCGGTGCCCCCTCGCGGACCCGCACCAGGGCGTCGTTGCGCGGGTAGCCGGTGCGCAGCAGCTTCTGCTCGGGGATGCGGTAGGCGCGGGCGAGGGTGCGCACGTCGTGCTCGCCGCGGACCACGAAGTGGTCGAAGCGGTCCAGCGCCTGCTGGTAGGAGCGCTGCTCCGGTTCGGGCAGCATCCGGTAGGTGGGCTCGTCGAAGCCCATCCGCTTCAGCGCCGAGCCGTGCCAGGTCTGGATGTACGTCGTCTCCGGGCGTTTGGCGAGCCGCAGCGGGTAGCCCTGGTTGTCGATCCAGAACTCTGCCTGGGCGAGCGCCTTGAGGTAGCGCCAGGACCAGCGGCGGACCAGTTCCACGTCCTGCGGGAAGCCCGTGGGGCGCTCGCCGGCGTACGACCAGATCGGGGTGATCGGCGTCTTGCGGCGGCGCAGTTCCTCGAAGATGGCGCGCGGGCTGTCGCTGTACTGCTTGCCGAGGTGGCTCTCGAAGACGACGGTGCCCTTGCGGACGGGCAGCCTGCGCAGCATGCGGTCGTAGACCTGGAGCTTGCGGGTGCCGGAGTTCAGGTCGCGGCGCACGGCCCGCAGCGTGCGGTAGGCGCGCTTGGCGGCCCGCGCCGGGCGCCCGTGCAGATTGCGCTCGACGGCGGCACGGCCGGTGCGGGCGAGCCGGCCCTGCTGGACGAGCCGGAAGGCCAGGTGGCCCTTGGCGGACACCTGCGCCTCGAGCCGGTCGGCCATGAGCCGGGTCAGGCGGGGCCGGACGGGCAGGGACGCGGCGTTCTCCAGGTCGACGGCGCCGACGGTGAGCCGGCTGGTGGTGCGCTTGCCGCCGGCGGTCAGGTGCAGCCGGACGTCCCACACGTCGTCGATGATGCCGAGAGGTCTGAGCCGCCGGGCCAGCGGCACCTGGGCCCGCCAGGCGATCACGTCGCCCTCGTGGCGCGGGGCGGGCACCGGGAAGCGGAAGGTCTGGAGGCTGCGGCGGCGGGCCCGGAACTCCAGCTCGGCGCTGAGCTCGGCGCCGGCATCGATGGTGTGCAGCGGGTTGACGATCTCGCCGGCGAGCACCACGTCGCCGCCGTGGACCGCGTACTCGGTGAGCCGGTTGCGCAGGGCCATCCGGTTCAGCGGCCGGGCGTGGTAGCCGAGGGTGGTGACGTCCAGGACGGCGCGCATCTCGGGGTCGTCGAGGTAGCGGTCGGTCCAGTAGACCCGGCCGCCCCGCTCGGCCAGCGGTGCGGAGATCTTGTGCCGGTTGATGAGGGTGTCGATGGCCGGCATCAGGTCGGTCCAGTCCTCGCGCAGCAGCAGCTGGGCGCAGATGGCGTGGACGCGGTCGAGCTCGGCGTAGGCCGCGTCGGGGAAGTCCTGGACGTAGCCGCGGGCCAGTTCGGCGAAGCGGTGGCGGTAGTCGTCGTCGAGGAAGGGCAGATCCCGCAGGTACAGCACCAGGTCGTGCTTGAGGAACTTGATGTCCTTGCGCAGCTTCAGCTCGTCCTGGCCCTGGCGGTCCAGGATGGCGTCGATACGGCGGTGGATCTCGACCCGGTCGGCGAAGTTACTGATCTCACCGCGCCGGTTGCTGATCGACTTGACCGCGGTCTTCTGGACCACGTTCCAGTGGTAGACCGTGTTGGGGATGAGGGTGATCCGCTGCGCGGCCAGATAGGCCTGCGCGGAGAAGAGCAGGTCCTCGTAGTGGATGCCCCGGGGGAAGACGAGGTCGTTGTCGATCAGGAACCGGCGCCGGTAGCACTTGTTGGTCGACAGGGTGTCGAAGACGAACAGGTCCGGCAGCTCGGCGACGGAGTCCAGTGTGCGGGTGCTCCGGTACAGCCAGGGGTACCAGAGCACGCGCTTGTCGTGCCGGCTGTCGGTGTGAACCCGGACACACAGGCCGGAGACAAGGTCGGCGTCGGTGCGGTCGGCGGCCTCGATCATGTTGCGGCAGGCGTTCCGCTCCAGGGTGTCGTCGCTGTCCAGGAACATCACGTACCGGCCGCGGGCCACCTTGACGCCCTGGTTGCGGGGCTCTCCGCAGCCGCCGCTGTTCTCCGGGAGCCGGATCGCCCGCACCCGGCCGGGGTGGGCCGCGGCGAGCGCCTGCGCGACCTCGTGGGAGCCGTCCGTCGAGCAGTCGTCGGCGATGATCACCTCGACATTGCGAAGTGTTTGCTCGAGGACGGAACCTACGGCTGTCGGAAGTCGCTCTTCGTCGTTGTAGACGATGACGACGACACTGACGTCCGGCTCCGGCGCGACGATCGACACGGCCACCTCTCGTCTCTGTTCCGTTCGGTCTGCGGGGGGGTTGGGTGTAACCCTACAGCGTGTAGGGGTCGGTTCGACTCCCACCCCCTTCAAATTACGCCAATGCGACAATACGCCGTCCCACTGACACGCAGAGCACGACCGCCGGGCCGGTCAGTGGGCGCGGCCTGCCACGAACCACTGCGACGGCAGCTCGATACGGGTGCCGTCGGAGGTGAACTCCGCGGTGACCAGGGGCATTTCACCGCCTGCCAGGACGGTGAGGCCGGCCGAGCCGAGATACTGCGGCACGGCGGCGTCGGCGACTTCGCCGGGCGCGATGCCGTGCCGGAGGACCGGGGCGAGCTTGGGCGGCGGACCGGCGGGGTCCCGCGCGAGTCCGCCCAGGACCAGGCGGGCGGACTCGGACGGTTCGACGAGGAAGACCCGGCCGCGCGTGCCGACAAGGGTGGCGATCCCGTCGGCGAGCGCCTGCCGGTCGTCCGGATCGCACTGGTGCAGCACGCCCCGCATGTAGACGTTCACGTCGCCCATCTCGGCGTGCAGCGTCTCCACCTCGCTCTTGTCGGCGGCGTCCAGCACCCGGTACGCGGCCCGGCCCGCGCGGTCGCCGCGCCGGGCGTGCCCGACGGCCGCCGCGGCGATGTCGACGCCGACGACGCGTCCGAAGCGCTCGGCGAGGAACCGGGTCTGTGTGCCGTTGCCGCACCCCAGGTCGACCAGGGGCAGCGCCGGGTCGGCCAAGTGCGGTCGGAGCAGCGGCAGATGGAGGCCGGCGGTCACCTCGGGCCCGGCGTCCCAGAACACCGACCCCGGCTCCTCGGGAGCCTCACTCCAGAATCCCTCCCACGCCTGCCGGTAACGGCTCGTCGCACTCATGCCGAACTCCCCTGCAAAACAGCCTTGTTCCGTCACAACCGACGGGTTCTTCCGGTCTACCGGCCAGGGCCCGGCCCCACAACCGCCGGATGCCGGAGCGGGACCGGGGGCACGGGACGCTCGAACGGTGGCGTGCCGGGGCCGGGTCAGCGGCGGGGCAGGGCGAGTTCGAACCAGACCGTCTTGCCGGTGTCCGTACGGCTCGTGCCCCACTCGCGGGCGAGGGTGCTGACCACCCGCAGGCCCCGGCCGGACTCGTCGGCCGGGCCGGCGCTCAGCAGGGTGGGCAGGTCGTGGTCGTCGTCCTCCATCTCGCACAGCAGGGTGTCGCCGCGGACGAGGCGCAGTTCGACCGGTCTGCCGTGGGAGTGCCGTACGGCGTTGGTGACCAGCTCGCTGACCATCAGCTCGGTGGGGTCGGTGAGCCGGGCCAGGCCCCACTCGTGCAGTTGCTCACGGACCACGGCGCGGGCCCGGCCCACCTCGGCGCGATCGCGGGCCAGACGCCATTCGGCGACGTCGTCCGGCTCGATGCCGTTCAGGCGGGCCATCAGCAGCGCCACGTCGTCCTTGCGGCCACCACGCGTGTTCAGGGCGCGGATGATCGTGTCGCAGGCGTCGTCCATGGACGCGGCCGGGTGGGCGGCGGACTCGCACAGTGCGGCGAGACCCACACCGATGTCCTCGCCGCGCACCTCGACCAGCCCGTCGGTGCACATCACCAGCCGGTCGCCGGTCCGCACGGGGACGCGTACCGCCTCGAAGGGCACCCCGCCGACGCCGATGGGCGCCCCCGTGGGCAGGTCCAGCAGCTCGCTGCGGCCGTCGCCCGCGCGCACCAGGACCGGCGGGATGTGGCCGGCGTTGGCCAGGTGCACCTCGCTCGCGATCGGGTCGTACACGGCGTACAGGCAGGTCGCCAGGTAGGTGTCGCCGAGCCGCTGCGCGAGGTCGTCCAGGTTGCGCAGCAGCTGGGCGGGCGGCAGGTCCAGCGCGGCCATGGTCTGCACGGCCGTACGCAACTGCCCCATCATCGCGGCCGAGTTCAGGCCGTGCCCCATGACGTCGCCGACGACCAGGGCGGTGCGGGCCCCGGGCAGCTTGACCGAGTCGAACCAGTCACCGCCGACCCGGCCGAGCAGCGTGCCGGGCAGATAGCGGGTGGCGACGTCGCAGCCCGCCATCCGCGCCGGGATGCTCGGCAGCATGCTGTCCTGGAGGGTCTCGGCGACGCTCTCCTGGTACGTGTACATGCGCGCGTTGTCGAGCACGAGGCCCGCGCGGGCGGCGAGTTCGGCACCGGTGACCCGGTCCATGTCGTTGAACTCGGCGCGCTCCGGGTGGCGCAGCAGGACCATGAAGCCGAGGACGACGTTGCGCGCCTTCAGCGGCACGACGAGCATGGACCGGTGGGTGATCAGCGGCCGGATGTCGCGCTTCTCGAACTGCGAGGCGACGGCATGGCCCATCTCCTCGCTGATCCGCGGCACGAGCACGGGCTCGCCGGAGGTCATGCACTGGAAGAACGGCGTGTGCGCCGGGAACGGCATGGCCTCGCCGACCGGTACGACGTCGTCCCAGCGGCCCGGTTCGTCGTTGTGCTCCACGGCCACCCGGTGCCACATGGTCCTGGTGTCCGGCACGCCCTCCGGGAACCCCTCCCCGGCGACGACCTGTTCGCGCAGATAGGTGCCGGCGACGTCGGTGAAGCGCGGGACGACGGCCCGGCTGACCTCGACGATGGTCCGCGCGAGGTCGAGCGAGGTGCCGATCCTGCCGCTGACCTCGTTGAGGAACTCCAGGCGCTCGCGCACGGCGGCGTACTCGAGATCCTCGCCCCCGTCGTCGGCCGGTTCCTCCGGTAAGGACAGTCCCTGGGCCGCCGCCCGCGCGGCCCGCTCGCGGCGCGCCCTGCGCTCGACCCGCCGCGGCACACCCCAGTCGGGGGTGACGGGCACCCGGTCGTTCTGGCTGAACTCCAGTACCGGGTAGCCGAGTTCGAGCACCTGCGCGACGATGCGGGCGCTCTCTCCGACGCTCATGCTGGGCAGGATCTCGGGCAGCCGGCGCGCGAGTTCGTCGGCGCCGGGGAAGTCGGTGTGCAGGGCGAAGGCCGGCGCGATGCGCTCGAACTCGCCCGCCTCCACGACCTGGTCCGCGTCCTCGTCCGCGTCCGCGTCAACGTGTCCGTCGCCGTGGCGCAGCCCGTCCGCGTCGGCGGCGAGCACGAGCAGCCGCTCCCGCCCCGGGCCGACCAGCGGGTACGCCCACCACAGGACGTCCACCCGGTCCCGTTCCGGCACGGCGAGCCGGGCCCGGCCGGCGGCTGGGTAGGACAGCCGCCCGTCCAGCGAGGACTCCAGACCGGGTCCTAGCCCGTCATAGCCGCCGTGGGACCGGTAGGGGGCACCGTCCGCCTCGTCGGGCAGGGCGCCGGAGACGGGCAGCAGGTCGGCCGCCGGAGTGCCGATCGCCTGTTCCTTGGCTCTGCCGAGCAGCCGCCGCGCGCCCCTGCTCCAGTGCGACACCAGGCCGTCGTCGTCGACCACGACCACGGCCAGCGGGACCCGTCCGGCCGGGACGTCCGCCGCCACCGCGCGGCCCCCGGCTCCGCGGCCCGGAGGTACGCCCCATTCGGTGCCACGGTCCATGACCCAGGCCCCTCTCCCCACGGCTGCGCAAGATCTGCTCCCCCGGGCACCACGGTACGGCGACGGCCCGTCACGATGTGCGGCAATACGCGAATTGGTCTCAGGGTGAGCGCACCTGCGCGCGGTGGTGCGCTCCCCCCGACGAGCTGCTCAGTCCTCGTGCCCGAGCTGGAGATCCCGTTCCGTACGTCCACCGCCCGCCACCTGCAGCACCGTGGCGACGGGCGGGTAGCCGGCCGCGATCACGGTGTACTCGCCGGAGGACAGGTCGACGAACCGGAACGTCCCGTCGGGTCCGGTGGTGAGCGTGTCGACGACGTTGCCCGCGGCGTCGAGGAGGGTGACGCGCGCATCCTCGACGGGCCGCCCGCCACCGGCCCGGACGGTCCCGCGCAGCACGGCCCCGCCCGCGAGCTCGACGTCCTGGCGGGTCTCCCGCGCGGCCTGCACGCTGACCGGCAGCGCGGCCGGGCGGAAGGCGGGCGCGCTGCCGGCGAGGGTGTACTCCCCGGCGACGAGCTCGGTGATGGCGTAGCCGCCCTCGCGCCCGCTGCGAGTGCTGGCGACGACCTCGCCGTGCACATTGGTCAGGGTGACGGTGGCGTCGCGCACGGGGCTGCCGTCGGCGGTGCGCACGGTGCCCGTGAGGCGTCCGGCGCCGCCGAGGACGACGTCGAGTTCGACGGGCCGCTCGCCGACCGTCACGGAGACGGCCTGCGGCTGGTGCCCGCCGGCCGCGGCGATCAGGACGTACGACCCGGTGCCCGGCGTGGACAGCGCGTACCGCCCGTCGTCGCCGCTCGCGCCCCGGCCGATCTGCTGTCCCGCGACGTCGATCAGGGTGAGCGCCGCGCGGGGCACGACGGTGCCGTCCGGATGCTGCACGGTGCCGCAGACGGGCACGCCGGCGGCGAAGGGTGAACGGGCCTGCGGCACGGTGGGGTTCAGCGGCGCGGTCTCCGGGTCGGTCACATGGGCGTTGTGGGACACCAGCGGTTTCTCCTTGAGGAAGAAGGCGATGAGCAGGCCGAGGACGAGCACCGGCACCAAATAGAGGAAGATCCGCGGCATGGCGTCCGCGTACGCCCCCACGTAGGCGTCGCGCAAGGCCGGCGGCAGTGCCCGCACGGCCTGCGGGGTGATCGACTCGGGGTCGGGGAGGGCGGCACCCGCGCGCGCGGGGACGCGGTCGCGCAGGGCGTCGGTGAGCCGGCCTGCGAACAGGGTGCCGAAGACGGCGGCGCCCACGCTGCCGCCGATCTGCCGGAAGTAGTTGTTGGCGCTGGTCGCCGTGCCGAGGTCGGCGGGGCGCACCGAGTTCTGCACGGCGAGCACCAGCACCGGCATCACCAGGCCGATCCCGGCGCCGAGTACGGCCATCCAGATGCTGTACTGGAGCCGGGACGTGTCGACTTCGAGCCGGGACAGCAGCCACATGCCGAGGGCGGACAGGGCGCTGCCGAGGACGGGATAGATCCGGTAGCGGCCGGTGTGGCTGATGAGCTGCCCCGAGACGATGGACGCCCCCACGATGCCGCCCATCATGGGCAGCATCAGCAGTCCGGACTCGGTGGCCGAGGCGCCGTCGACCATCTGGAGGAAGGTGGGCAGGTAGCTGGCCGCCCCGAACAGCGCGACGCCGACGACGAGTCCGACCAGGCCGCTGACGTTGAAGACGGAGTCGCGGAACAGCCTGAGCGGGATGAGGGGTTCGACGGCGAAGCGCTCGGCGACGAGGAAGAGCGCGGTGGCCGCGACGGCGCCCGCGCCCAGCCCCAGGATGACCCGTGAGCCCCAGGCGTACTCGGTGCCGCCCCAACTGGTCAGCAGCACCAGGCAGGTGGAGGCGGCAGCCAGCAGCAGGGCGCCCAGCACGTCGAAGCCGGCCCTGACCCGTGGCCTGGGCAGCTTCAGCACGACGGTGATCACGGCCAGGGTGACCAGGCCGAACGGCACATTGATGTAGAAGCACCACCGCCAGGACAGGTGGTCGGTGAAGTAGCCGCCGAGCAGCGGCCCGGCGACGGAGGCGAGTCCGAAGGCCGCGCCGATGAGTCCCATGAACCGGCCGCGCTGCCGGGGCGGCACGATGTCCGCGATGATGGCCTGCACGCCGATCATCAGTCCGCCCGCGCCGATGCCCTGCACCGCGCGGAAGGCGATGAGCTGGTCCATGGTCTGCGCCCGTCCGGCGAGCGCGGAGCCGGCGACGAAGACGGCGATGGCGAACTGGAAGACGCCCTTGCGGCCGATCAGGTCGCCGAGCTTGCCGTAGATGGGCAGGCCGATGGTGGAGGTGAGCAGATAGGCGGTGATCGCCCAGGACATCCGGTCCAGGCCGTGCAGCTCGCCGACGATCTTCGGCAGCGCGGTGGCGACGATCATCTGGTCGAGCGCTGCCAGCAGCAGCGCGAGCATCAGCCCGACGAAGACCAGCCGCACCCCGCGGGGGCCGAGCCGCGGGGCGGGGGCCGGCGGCGGGGCGGGGACCCTGGGGGGCGCCGCGACCGGCTCGTCCTGCACCAGAGTGATCCCGCCCACGTACCGCTCCCTCGTCGCACCTGCCACACAATTGCCGCGCAATGCGACAACTGTGGGCAAGACGATGAGTTACGGCGGGCCTCCAGTCCGGAGGGAGATCCACTCGAACCGGTGAGGCGCCAACGACGCTCGTCGGCAGAGGAGTTGCTCCAGAAAGGCTACTTCTCGACCTCGGTGGCGAGCTTGGCGAGCATCGCGTCGTAGATCCGGGCGAGGCCCTTGGGGGCGAACGTCCTCTCGAAGAAGCCGCCGATGCCCCCGGCCCCCTTCCAGGTGGTGGTGACCACGACGCGGGACTTGCCCTCGCCGGCCGGGGTCACACGCCAGACGGTGACCATGGAGGAGTTGCGGTCCTTCTCGATCAGCTCGCCGTCGGAGGGCTCGGACACCTCCATCAGGCAGTCGCGGACCCGCTTGCTGGTGGCCTGGAGCTTCCAGTGGACGAGGGTACCCTCGCCGTCGCCACCCTCGCGCACCTCGTACTCGCTGAAGTGCTCGGGCAGCACCTTCGGGCGGGTGCCGCTGTAGTCGGCGACCGCGTCGAACACAGTCTCCGCGTCGGCGGCGACGACCCGCTCCGTAGTGGCCTCGACCTGCGCCATGGCTTCCTCCAGGACATCCGTTCTCAGGCTTGGGGCAAGCCAATCACCCCGCTGCCCGGGGCCCCAAATCGGGGCCCGGCAAGTGATCGAAAACGGCACAGCGGGCGATCGGGAACGGCGTCCGTACGGTCACCCGCACGATCAAGGGAACATGTGTTCTATTCTGTGGGGAGCACTATCGAGGAGGCGCCATGCGCTGGGACAACCTCACCGTGGACCCGGGGAACTCCGGGGACTCCGGTCACGGCCGGGCCGACGCCGCGCTCTTCGGGGCGGACGCGGTCGTCACACGTACGTTCGACACTCCCGAGTTCCGCGGGATCACCTTCCACGAGATCCGGGCCCGCTCGATCATCAACCGGGTGCCGGGCGCCTCGCGCATGCCCTTCGAGTGGACGGTCAACCCGTACCGCGGCTGTACGCACGCGTGCGTGTACTGCTTCGCGCGCAAGACGCACAGCTATCTGGACCTCGACACGGGCATCGGCTTCGACACGCAGATCGTGGTCAAGGTGAACGCACCGGAGCTGCTGCGCCGCCAGCTGGCCTCGCGCCGCTGGCACGGCGAGCACATCGCCATGGGCACGAACGTGGACTGCTACCAGCGGGCCGAGGGACGCTACCGGCTGATGCCCGGCATCCTGAGCGCGCTGCGCGACCACGCGAACCCCTTCTCGATCCTGACCAAGGGCACGCTGATCCTGCGCGATCTGGACCTGCTCACCCAGGCGGCCGAGGTCACAGAGGTGGGCGTCTGCGTCTCGGTGGGCTTCACCGACACCGAGTTGTGGCGCACCGTCGAGCCGGGTACTCCCGCACCCGAGCGACGCCTGGACGTCGTGCGCACCCTCGGGGAGCACGGCATCGGCTGCGGGGTGCTGATGGCGCCGGTGATCCCGTTCCTGAGCGACCGTCCGGCCCAACTGCGCGACACCGTAAGGGAGATAGCGGCAGCCGGGGCCACCTCCGTCACCCCGCTGGTGCTGCATCTGCGACCCGGCGCCCGCGAGTGGTTCATGGCCTGGCTCGAACAGCACCACCCGCACCTCGTGCGCCACTACGAGCGGCTCTACTCCGAGGGCGCCTACGCCCCCAAGTGGTACCAGCGCCGGATCACCCGTCAGGTGCACGAGCTGGCACGGGAGTACGGGATCGGCCCGGCGCGCGCGGGAGCGGCCCGCCGCATCCAGCCGGCCGAGCCGACGCCGCCCCCGATGCCCGAACCGACTCAACTCACGCTCATTTGAGATCGTTCGAGCGCTTCACCCGGCCCAATTGGGTCAAGAATTGTCAGAACGCGTTCTTCCGCTAGATCTTTCCGGGACTATGCGGCGAGGACCGCGAGACCGCGGTCCGCAGCCTCTCCGTCCTGGGAGGACCTATGAGAAAAAGCGCTGCCGTGCTGTGCGGTGCCGCCGTCGTCATGGCCGGATCCCTCACGGCCGTCCCCGCCGACGCGAGCACGCCGCATCCCGCAGCCGCCGTATCCGCCGCCAAGGTCACATGGAAGAAGTGCGGCACCACCAGGTATCCGGCCCTCCAGTGCGGATCCGTGAAGGTGCCGCTCGACTACAGGCATCCGTCCGGGAAGAAGATCACGCTGGCGCTGTCCCGCGTCCCGCACACCGCCAAGACCTACCAGGGCCCCCTGCTGGTCAACCCCGGCGGCCCCGGCGGCAGCGGCCTCTCACTCGCCGGTTTCGTCGCCTCCTCCCTGCCCAAGGAGGTCGCGGCCCAGTACGACGTCATCGGCTTCGACCCGCGCGGCGTGGGCAAGAGTTCCCCGGCGCTCGACTGCAAGCCGGGCTCCTTCAAGCCGGTGCGCCCGGATTCGGTGCCGAACACTCCCGCGATCGAGAACGCCAACCTCGCACGCGCGACGTCCTTCGCCGCCGCCTGCGGCAAGAAGTACGCGAGCGTGCTGCCGCACATCAACACGGTCAACGCGGCGACCGACATGGACGCGATCCGCCGGGCCCTCGGCGCGAAGAAGATCAATTACTTCGGTTACTCCTACGGCACCTATCTCGGCGCGGTGTACGCCAAGCTCTTCCCCGAGCGGGTGCGCCGGCTGGTCCTCGACTCGATCGTGGACCCGACGGGCGTCTGGTACGAGGACAACATCAAGCAGGACTACGCCTTCGAGGGCCGCCAGCAGGCCTTCGTCGCGTGGATCGCGAAGCACGACTCGACCTACAAGCTGGGCACGGACCCGGCGAAGATCGAGGCCAAGTGGTACGCGATGCGGGCGGCACTCGCCAAGAAGCCCGCGGGCGGCAAGGTCGGCGCCTCCGAACTGGAGGACACCTTCATCCCGGGCGGCTACTACGACGGCTACTGGCCCTACCTCGCCCAGGCGTTCGCGGCGTACGCGAACGACAAGAAGACCGGGCCGCTGGTCGAGGCGTACGACAACTTCGCCGCCGTGGACGCCTCCGGCGACAACGGCTACAGCGTCTACACCTCCGTGCAGTGCCGGGACGCCTCGTGGCCGCGCGACTGGCGGCAGTGGCGCAAGGACAACTGGGCCGTGTACGCCAAGGCACCGTTCATGACCTGGAACAACGCCTGGTACAACGCGCCCTGCGCCTTCTGGCCGGTCTCGTCCAAGCGCGCGGTGAACGTCGCCAACGGCAAGCTGCCGCCGGTGCTGCTGTTCCAGGCGACCGACGACGCGGCCACCCCGTACGAGGGCGGTGCCACGGTGCACCGGCTGCTGCGGAACTCCAGCCTGGTGGTGGAGCAGGGCGGCGGCAACCACGGCATCACGCTGAGCGGGAACGCCTGCCTGGACAAGCACCTGGCGACGTATCTGACGAACGGCAAGGTGCCGCGCGGGCACGGTGTCGCGGACGCGGTGTGCCAACGGCTGGCCGAACCGAAGCCGCTGGGCGCGGCGGCGGCCGCCGCGGCCGCCTCCCCGTCCGGCGCGGCGCGCGGGGCGGCGCTGCACGACCTCGTCCGCTTCCGCGGCTGAGCGGCGGAACCGGCTCCGCCGGGCCGCCGCAAGCGGTCTGACGGCCCGTCGGGGGCGGTGACCGGATCGTGGTTGCCGGACGCATGGTCCACCATGGACGCATGAGCGAGCCAACCAGGATTCCCGCCCCCGACGGGGTCGCCCCCGCCGCGCACTACTCCCATGTCGTCATGGGCACCGGCCGTTTCGTCGCGATCTCCGGACAGGTCGCCCTGGACGAGAACGGCGAACTCGTGGGCGAGGGCGACCCGGACGCGCAGGCCCGGCAGATCTTCGAGAACCTCCGTCGCTGCCTGGCCGCCGCCGGCGCGACCTTCGACAACGTCGTCAAGTTCACCTACTTCCTCACGGACACGGCCCACCTCCCGGCGATCCGCGCCGCCCGCACGGCCCACCTGGCCGACGACCGCCTGCCCGCCTCCTCGGCCGTCCAGGTCGCGGCCCTGGTCCGCCCCGATTTCCTGATGGAGGTCGAGGCGTTCGCCGTACTGCCCGAGTGAGGTGTTCGCGCGCCCGGCCGCCGGACCCGTCCGCGTGCTCCCGCGGGTCCCGGCTGCTCACCCGGACTTCGGGATACGGGCCAGGGCGTCGACCGCCGCCTCCGCCAGGGCCGGGTGGGCGAGGGCCTCGGTGAGGACGGGGCGGGCCCGGCCGTCGCCCAGCTCGCCCAGGCCCTCCACACAGGCCAGGGCCACCCGGCGGTAGGGGTCGTGCGGGCGGAGCCGGCGCTCCAGCGTGGTGATCAGGGCGGGCACGGACTCGGGGGCCCGCAGCTCCACCAGCAGCCGTACCGGATGCAGCGCGTAGGCGACACGCAACTCGTTGGTGGCCAGGGCCGCCGCGGCGCGGGCGGTGCGGGGATCGCCGAGCCGGGCCAGCGCGTACGCGGCACCGACGCAGCGCTGCGGGTCGCGGTGGTTCAGCAGCAGCACCAGGGACTCGAAGGCCCGCCGGTCCCCCGCGAGGCCGAGGCGGAACGCGGCCAGTTCCCGGGCCCACAGCGGCTGCCCGGGCGCCGTGAGCACCTCCGCCAGCTCGCCCGGGTCCCGGGTGGCCGCCAGATGCTCGTACGCCGCCGATCCGCCCGTCTCCTGCCGTATGCGCTCCGTGAGCGATCGCAACTCTTCGTCCACGAAAACAGCCTAGGGTCGCGATCCGTCGCGCGGGACGTACATCACAAACCCAGGGGGGTGGCGCGCTCGTTACCCACCGGTTAAGCTCAGACGAGCGAGACACCCTCTCGCACCCTCTCGCAGTGGCCTGGTGACGCAGCCACCGCGAGTGTTGTCGGTTCGGTACCCCGAGTACCGCAGTACGACCCGGCTTCGGGACAGAGCCGGTCGGCTTCGCCGGCTGCCGGGCGCTCAGGCGCCCGCGGCGACCGGCACCGGGCATGTGCGCTCACGGCCCGGCGACACCCGCAACCTCTTCCTTCCGCACCTGGTGCGCCCGTCGGCGCACCAGGGACGCGTTCCCAGTCGTCACCCTCATTTCTGGAGTCCCGCGATGGCCACTCCCCTCTCCGACATCTCCCTGTCCCCGCTGAAGACGATCGCCGTCGTCGGCCTCGGCACCATGGGCACCGGCATCACCGAGGTCCTGGCCCGCGCGGGCCGCGAGGTCGTCGGCATCGACATCAGCGAGGCGGCGGCCGCCAGGTGCGTCGCCGCCCTGGAGAACTCCACCGCCCGCGCCGTGGAACGCGGGCGCCTGACCGACCGGGAGCGCACGGACGTGCTCGCCCGCGTGCGCACCTCCACCGACCTGGCCGCGGCGGCCGACGCCGACCTGGTCGTCGAGGTGGCGCCGGAGTCGTACGAGACCAAGCAGCAGATCCTCCGGGAGCTGGACGGCATCGTGCGGCCCGGGGCGATCCTGGCCACCGGCACCAACGCCCTGTCGGTGACCCGCCTGGCAGCCGACTCGGCCCACCCGGAGCGGGTGCTCGGCCTGCACTTCTTCAACCCCGCGCAGGCCATGAGGCTGGTCGAGATCGTCGCCTCGGTGCTGACCGCCCCGCAGGCCGTCGAGGCGGTCACCGACCTCGCCCTCGAACTGGGCAAGGAGCCCGTCGCGGTCGGGGACCGGCCCGGATTCGTCGCCGACGGGCTGCTGTTCGGCTACCTCAACCAGGCCGCCGCGATGTACGAGGGGAGGTACGCCTCCCGCGAGGACATCGACGCCGCGATGCGGCTCGGCTGCGGACTGCCGATGGGCCCGCTGGCGCTGCTCGACCTGATCGGCGTCGACACCGCGCGCACGGTCCTGGAGGCCATGTACGCCGAGTCGCACGACCGGCTGCACGCCCCCGCGCCGATCCTGAAGCAGCTCAGCGAGGCCGGCCTGACGGGCCGCAAGGCGGGCCGCGGCTTCTACACCTACGAGGCCCCGGGCAGCGGCACCGTCGTGCGGGACGCGCTGACCCCGCCGGCCGGTGACGTGCTCGGCCCCGGCCGCCCCGTGCGCTCCGTCGGCGTCGCCGGCTCGGGCACCATGGCCTCCGGCATCGCCGAGGTGTTCGCGAAGGCCGGGTACGAGGTCGTGCTGGCCGCCCGCAGCGCGGAGAAGGCGCAGGCCGCCAAGGCCCGTATCGGCAAGTCGCTTTCACGCTCTGTCGACAAGGGCCGGCTGACCGCCGAGGCCGCCGCGCAGACCCTGGACCGGATCACGGCGACCGGCAGCCTCGACGACTTCGCCGAGGTGGACCTCGCCGTGGAGGCCGTCGCCGAGGACCTGGCGGTCAAGCAGCAGTTGTTCGCGGCGCTGGACAAGGTCTGCAGGCCGGGCGCGATCCTGGCCACCACCACCTCCTCGCTTCCCGTGGTCGCCTGCGCCCGCGCCACCTCGCGGCCGCACGAGGTGATCGGCATGCACTTCTTCAACCCGGCGCCCGCGATGAAACTCGTCGAGGTCGTCCGCACGGTGCTGACGGAGGACGACGTCCACGCGACGGTCCGCGAGGTCTGCGTCCGGATCAGGAAGCACGCCGTCGACTGCGGGGACCGCGCGGGCTTCATCGTGAACGCCCTGCTGTTCCCGTACCTCAACAACGCGGTCAAGATGGTGCAGGAGCACTACGCATCCCTGGACGACATCGACGCGGCGATGAAGCTCGGCGGCGGCTACCCCATGGGCCCGTTCGAACTGCTCGACGTCGTCGGTCTGGACGTCTCGCTGGCCATCGAGAAGGTGCTGCACCGCGAGTTCCGCGACCCGGGCCTGGCCCCGGCACCGCTCCTGGAGCATCTGGTGGCCGCGGGCTGCCTCGGCCGCAAGACCGGCCGAGGCTTCCGCGAATATGCCCGGCGCTGACCGGTCCGGCGACCGGTTCGCGGACGGGCGGGAGTGGGGCGGCCTGCTGGAGCCGGCGGCCGCTCCCCCGTCCACCGAGGACGGAGGAACCCGGGGACGTGCGCACCGGGCTGCACGGATGCAGTACGTTCGGGTCATGCCCCAGCCCGCCAAGTCCACACGCACACCCGCCACGCCCGACGCGCCGGAGAGCGCCGCCGGCTCCCGCGCGGCCGCCCAACGGCTCAAGATGCGCCGGGAACTGGCGGCCGCCGCGATGGAGCTGTTCGCGACCAAGGGGTACGAGGCGACCACGGTCGACGAGATCGCCGCGGCGGCCGGGGTCGCCCGCCGCACCTTCTTCCGGCACTTCCGTTCCAAGGAAGAGGCCATCTTCCCCGACCACGACGACACCCTGATCCGCGCCGAGGCCGTTCTCAACGCGGCCCCCGCGCACGAGCACCCGCTCGACACGGTGTGCCGGGGCATCAAGGAAGTCATGAAGATGTACGCGGCGCAGCCGGAGATCTCGGTCGCCCGCTACAAGCTGACCCGCGAGGTGCCCACGCTGCGCGAGGCGGAGATCGCCTCCGTGGCCCGCTACGAGCGCCTGTTCACGCGTTATCTGCTGGGCCACTTCGACGAGCGCGTGCACGCCGACGACGCCAACGACGACCCGCTGCTCGCGGAGGTCGCCGCCTCGGCCGTGGTCACCGCGCACAACCACGTGCTGCGGCGCTGGCTGCGGGCCGACGGCCGGGGAGACGTCGAGGCGCAGCTCGACCACGCCTTCGCGATCGTGCGCAAGACCTTCGGCACCGGGATCGGGGCCGGCCGCGCCGCGGCGCCCGCGTCCGGTGCCGGGCCGTCGGCGGCGGTGTCCCAGCAGGGCGAGGTGCTGGTGACGGTCGCCCGCACCGACGCGCCGCTGGATGAGGTCATGCGGACCATCGAGGAGGCGCTGAAAGAGCGCTGAAGGGTCTCGCGACGAGCGAGAGCCGCGTACCGCCTCGCGACCACGAGAGCCGCGTAACCGACGGCCACCCCCACGGGGTGGCCGTCGTTGCATGTCGGAGCACCTTTTCGCCCGTCTCGGCGGGCCCCGTTCGATCGATCATCGCTCATTTGTTGCGTAAAGTTTTCGTCTGAGCGAAAATTCTGGCACTCAGTGCCTTGCCGGATGACACGCGGTGTCATACGTTGAAGGTGTCCGGGCGGCCGGCGCGCGGCAGAACCGCACGCACGCCGACTGTCCCAGCGAACCGATGGCGGCTCGCACGCCCGGACGCCTGCGTCACAGGCAACCTCCCGCGCCACAAAGCGCTGCCGAAGCCCCACCCGCCGAACCGACGGCACCCGGCCGGACCGCCGGCCCCCTCATCACCCCTCAGCAGCACCGACGTAACCCTCAGCGCCCCTCCCTCAGGGCGCTCGACGCCGGAGGCAACACCGTGACCGTGAAGGACATCCTGGGGGCGATCCAGTCGCCGGACGCCACGTCCGCCGACTTCGCCGCCCTGCCACTGCCCGAGTCGTACCGCGCGATCACCGTGCACAAGGACGAGACGGAGATGTTCGACGGGCTCGCCACCCGCGACAAGGACCCGCGCAAGTCCCTGCACCTGGACGAGGTGCCGCTGCCCGAGCTGGGCCCGGGCGAGGCCCTGGTGGCCGTCATGGCCTCCTCGGTCAACTACAACTCGGTGTGGACCTCGATCTTCGAACCGCTGTCCACGTTCGGCTTCCTGGAGCGCTACGGCCGGGTCAGCGAGCTCACCAGGCGCCACGACCTGCCGTACCACGTCATCGGCTCCGACCTGGCCGGAGTCGTCCTGCGCACCGGCCCCGGCGTCAACGCCTGGCACCCCGGTGACGAGGTCGTCGCACACTGCCTCTCCGTCGAGCTGGAGTCGAGCGACGGCCACAACGACACGATGCTCGACCCGGAGCAGCGCATCTGGGGCTTCGAGACCAACTTCGGCGGCCTCGCCGAGATCGCGCTCGTCAAGTCCAACCAGCTGATGCCCAAGCCCGGCCATCTGAGCTGGGAGGAGGCCGCCGCCCCCGGCCTGGTCAACTCGACCGCCTACCGCCAGTTGGTCTCCCGCAACGGCGCAGGCATGAAGCAGGGCGACAACGTGCTCATCTGGGGCGCGAGCGGCGGACTCGGCAGCTACGCCACGCAGTTCGCCCTCGCCGGCGGCGCGACCCCGGTCTGCGTCGTCTCCAGCGAGCAGAAGGCGGACCTCTGCCGCGCCATGGGCGCCGAGGCGATCATCGACCGCACCGCCGAGGGCTACCGGTTCTGGAAGGACGAGCACACCCAGGACCCCAAGGAGTGGAAGCGCTTCGGCAAGCGCATCCGCGAACTCACCGGCGGCGAGGACGTCGACATCGTCTTCGAGCACCCCGGCCGCGAGACCTTCGGCGCGAGCGTGTACGTCACCCGCAAGGGCGGCACCATCGTCACCTGCGCCTCCACTTCGGGCTACACCCACGAGTACGACAACCGCTACCTGTGGATGTCCCTGAAGCGCATCATCGGCTCCCACTTCGCCAACTACCGCGAGGCCTGGGAGGCCAACCGCCTGATCGCCAAGGGCAAGATCCACCCGACGCTGTCCCGGGTCTACTCCCTGGAGGACACCGGGCAGGCGGCGTACGACGTGCACCGCAACCTGCACCAGGGCAAGGTCGGCGTGCTGTGCCTGGCGCCCGAGGAGGGCCTGGGCGTGCGCGACGAGGAGATGCGCGCCCGGCACATCGACGCCATCAACCGCTTCCGGAACATCTGAGAGGCGCACATGAGTGAGCGTCAGACACCGCGGGCGCACGCGGACAGAGACCGGCCGTGGCTCATGCGCACCTACGCCGGCCACTCCACGGCCGAGGCCTCCAACGAGCTGTACCGGCGCAACCTCGCCAAGGGCCAGACCGGTCTGTCGGTGGCGTTCGACCTGCCGACGCAGACCGGTTACGACCCCGACCACGTCCTCGCCCGCGGCGAGGTCGGCCGGGTCGGCGTGCCGGTCGCGCACCTCGGCGACATGCGCCGGCTGTTCCAGGACATCCCCCTGGAGCAGACGAACACCTCGATGACGATCAACGCCACGGCCATGTGGCTGCTGGCGCTCTACCAGGTCGTCGCGGAGGAGCAGGGCGCGGACATCACCAAGCTCCAGGGCACGACCCAGAACGACATCGTCAAGGAGTACCTGTCCCGCGGCACGCACGTCTTCCCGCCGGGCCCGAGCCTGCGGCTGACCACGGACATGATCGCGTACACGGTCTCCCACATGCCCAAGTGGAACCCGATCAACATCTGCAGCTACCACCTCCAGGAGGCCGGGGCCACGCCGGTGCAGGAGATCGCGTACGCGATGTCCACCGCGATCGCCGTCCTGGACGCGGTGCGCGACAGCGGCCAGGTGCCGCAGGAGCGCATGGGCGATGTCGTCGGCCGCATCTCCTTCTTCGTCAACGCGGGCGTCCGCTTCGTCGAGGAGATGTGCAAGATGCGGGCGTTCGGCCGCGTCTGGGACCGGATCACCCGCGAGCGGTACGGCATCGAGGACCCCAGGCACCGCCGCTTCCGCTACGGCGTCCAGGTCAACTCCCTCGGCCTCACCGAGGCGCAGCCGGAGAACAACGTCCAGCGAATCGTCCTGGAGATGCTGGCCGTCACCCTCTCCAAGGACGCACGCGCGCGTGCCGTGCAGTTGCCGGCCTGGAACGAGGCCCTCGGCCTGCCCCGGCCCTGGGACCAGCAGTGGTCGCTGCGCATCCAGCAGGTTCTGGCGTACGAGTCCGACCTGCTGGAGTACGAGGACATCTTCGAGGGCTCGAAGGTGGTCGAGGCGAAGGTGGCGGAGCTGGTGGAGGCGGTGCTCGCCGAGATCGAGCACATCCAGGAGCTGGGCGGCGCGATGGCCGCCGTGGAGTCCGGTTACCTGAAGTCGCAGCTGGTCGCCTCGCACGCCGAGCGCCGGGCCCGGATCGAGTCGGGCCGGGAGAAGATCGTCGGCGTCAACATATTCGAGGGCACCGAGCCGAACCCGCTCACCGCCGATCTGGACACCGCGATCCAGACGGTCGACCCGGCCGTCGAGGCCCGCGTGACCACCTCGCTCCGGCACTGGCGCGACACCCGCTACCAGCCGCCGTTCAACCACCCGCGCCCCTGCAAGGCACTGGAGCGGCTGAAGGAGGCGGCCAAGGGCTCCGGCAACCTCATGGAGGCCACGCTGGAGTGCGCCCGCTCGGGTGTCACGACCGGCGAGTGGGCCGGGGCCCTGCGCGAGGTGTTCGGCGAGTTCCGGGCGCCGACCGGTGTGTCCTCCGCTCCGGTGGCCGTGACCGCCGAGGAGGGCTCGGCCCTGTCCGAGGTGCGGCGCAAGGTGGACGCCACCGCCCGAGACCTGGGCGTGGGCAAGCTGCGCTTCCTGGTCGGCAAGCCGGGCCTGGACGGGCACTCCAACGGCGCCGAGCAGATCGCCGTACGTGCCCGCGACGCCGGGTTCGAGGTGGTCTACCAGGGCATCCGGCTCACCCCCGAGCAGATCGTGAACGCGGCCCTCGCCGAGGACGTGCACGCGGTCGGCCTGTCCATCCTGTCCGGCTCGCACGCCCGACTGGTGCCCGACGTGCTGGAGCGGCTGCGCCAGGCCGGCGCGGCCGACATCCCGGTGATCGCCGGCGGGATCATTCCGAACGGTGACGCCGAGCAGCTCAGGGCCGCGGGAGTGGCCGCGGTCTTCACCCCGAAGGACTTCGACATCACCGGGATCATCGGCCGTATCGTCGACGAGATCCGGAAAGCGAACAAGCTCGACCCCCTGGAGGTCCCCGCATGACCGCCCGCCCGTCGCCCGCCACCACCCCTTCAGCGAGCGGCTCCGCCGCGCCCCTTCCTGATCCCCAGGTCGACCGCCTGCGCCCCCGGCGCTCCTGCCTGGCCGTACCGGGCTCGAACCCCCGTTTCCTGGAGAAGGCTCAGGGACTGCCCGCCGACCAGGTGTTCCTCGACCTGGAGGACGCCTGCGCGCCGCTCGCCAAGCCGGAGGCGCGGCACACCATCGTCAAGTTCCTCAACGAGGGCGACTGGACGGGCAAGACCAGGGTGGTGCGGGTCAACGACTGGACGACCGAGTGGACGTACCGGGACGTCGTGACGGTGGTCGAGGGCGCGGGCCAGAACCTGGACTGCATCATGCTGCCGAAGGTGCAGGACGCCCAGCAGCTCGTCGCGCTCGACCTGCTGCTGACGCAGATCGAGAAGACCATGGGCTTCGAGGTGGGCCGCATCGGTATCGAGGCGCAGATCGAGAACGCGCGGGGCCTGAACAACGTCAACGAGATCGCGCAGGCCTCCGAGCGCATCGAGACGATCATCTTCGGCCCGGCCGACTTCATGGCGTCGATCAACATGAAGTCGCTCGTCGTGGGCGAGCAGCCGCCCGGCTACCCGGCGGACGCCTACCACTACATCCTGATGAAGATCCTGATGGCCGCGCGCGCCAACGACCTCCAGGCGATCGACGGCCCCTACCTTCAGATCCGCAACGTCGACGGCTTCCGCGAGGTGGCGGGGCGGGCCGCCGCCCTCGGCTTCGACGGCAAGTGGGTGCTGCACCCTGGCCAGGTGGAGGCCGCCAACGAGGTCTTCTCACCGTCCCAGGAGGACTACGACCACGCGGAGCTGATCCTGGACGCGTACGAATACTGCACATCCGAGGCGGGCGGCAAGAAGGGCTCGGCGATGCTCGGCGACGAGATGATCGACGAGGCCAGCCGCAAGATGGCGCTGGTCATCGCGGGCAAGGGCCGCGCGGCGGGCATGCGGCGCACCAGCACGTTCGAGATCCCGGAGGGCTGAGCGGCATGCAGTTCGGACGGACCTTCGAAGAGTTCGAGGTCGGGGCGGTCTACAAGCACTGGCCGGGCAAGACGGTCACGGAGTACGACGACCACCTGTTCTGCCTCCTGACCATGAACCACCACCCGCTCCACATGGACGCCAACTACGCCGAGAAGACGACCGACTTCGGCAAGAACGTCGTCGTGGGCAACTACATCTACTCCCTGCTGCTCGGCATGTCCGTCCCGGACGTCTCCGGCAAGGCCATCGCCAACCTGGAGATCGAGTCGCTCAAGCACGTGGCGCCGACCTTCCACGGCGACACGATCTACGGCGAGACGACCGTGCTCGACAAGTGGCCGTCGAAGTCGAAGAGCGACCGCGGCATCGTCCACGTCGAGACCAGGGGCTACAAGCAGGACGGCACGCTGGTGTGCACCTTCCGGCGCAAGGTGATGGTGCCGACCGAGACGTACACCAAGGAGCGCGGCGGCGAGCAGCCGGGCCGCCCGCCCGTCTCCCACCACCACCCTCAAACGACGCCCCTGCGGGGCGACACATCCAGTTCCGAACCCAGGGAGCAGGGGAAGTAGGCCATGGCCCGACTCGCCCAGACCGCCGGTCTGACGGACGTGCAGCAGGAGATCGTCTCCACCGTCCGGGACTTTGTCGACAAGGAGATCATCCCGGTCGCGACCGAGCTGGAGCACCGCGACGAGTACCCGCAAGCGATCGTGGACGGCCTGAGGGAACTGGGCCTGTTCGGTCTGATGATCCCCGAGGAGTACGGGGGCCTGGGCGAGTCGCTATTGACGTACGCGCTGTGCGTGGAGGAGATCGCCCGCGGCTGGATGTCGGTGTCCGGCATCATCAACACGCACTTCATCGTCGCGTACATGCTCAAGCAGCACGGCACGCAGGAGCAGAAGGACCACTTCCTGCCCCGAATGGCGGCCGGCGACGTCCGCGGCGCCTTCTCGATGTCGGAGCCGGGCCTGGGCTCCGACGTGTCGGCGATCACGTCGAAGGCGGTGAAGGACGGCGACGAGTACGTCCTGACCGGCCAGAAGATGTGGCTGACGAACGGCGGTACGTCGTCACTCGTGGCGATCCTGGTCAGAAGTGACGAGGGCCACCCCGAGGGCACCGCGCCCCACAAGTCCATGACGACCTTCCTGGTGGAGAAGGAGCCCGGCTTCGGCGAGGTCCGCCCCGGACTGACCATCCCCGGCAAGATCGACAAGATGGGCTACAAGGGCGTCGACACCACCGAGCTGATCATGGACGGGCTGCGCGTCCCGGCCGACCGGGTGCTCGGCGGCGCCACCGGCCGCGGCTTCTACCAGATGATGGACGGCGTCGAGGTCGGCCGGGTGAACGTGGCGGCCCGCGGCTGCGGCGTCGCCCAGCGCGCCTTCGAGCTGGGTGTGGCCTACGCCCAGCAGCGCCACACCTTCGGCAAGCCGATCGCCCAGCACCAGGCCATCCAGTTCAAGCTGGCGGAGATGGCCACCAAGGTCGAGGCCGCCCACGCCATGATGGTGAACGCGGCCCGCAAGAAGGACTCGGGCGAGCGCAACGACCTCGAGGCCGGCATGGCGAAGTACCTGGCCTCCGAGTACTGCAAGGAGGTCGTGGAGGACGCCTTCCGCATCCACGGCGGCTACGGCTTCTCCAAGGAGTACGAGATCGAGCGCCTGTACCGTGAGGCACCCATGCTGCTCATCGGTGAAGGCACCGCCGAGATCCAGAAAATGATCATCGGTCGCAGGCTGCTCGAAGAGTATCGGTTCCAGGGCTGAATGTCCGGCTACGGGGTGTTTTCTTCGAGAAGAAGATCACACCCCGTCAACGGTGTTCGGCTGCCGACTCGGCAGCTCGGCTTACCCAGTTGTGGCCCTTAACCGCTACGATCGCGGAAAGCCGCCGTCCCCCGTCGAAAGCGCGGCATCATCCGCTACGAAGGTCATCCATGCCCCACAGCCAAACCTCTGCACATCGTGACAGCCTGGCCGGCGTACGCCTTGCGCGCGGAGCATCGCCGTGGCTTCTTCCGACCGTCGCCACCGCAGCCGTCAGCCTTCTGCGCGCCCGCCGCTCGGGTGCAGCCAAGGCCGTAGCCGTTCCCGCCACCGCGCTGGCGGCGGGGATGCTGTGGTTCTTCCGCGACCCCGCGCGCGAGATCGCCCAGGGCCG
The DNA here is from genome assembly GCF_040643155.1 of Streptomyces sp. NPDC047453. NCBI lineage: Bacteria > Bacillati > Actinomycetota > Actinomycetes > Kitasatosporales > Streptomycetaceae > Streptomyces > Streptomyces sp. NPDC047453. The sequence goes on from NZ_JBEYTS010000047.1 coordinate 36,030, forward strand.
GGTCATCTCGCCCGCCGACGGTGTGGTGCAGAGCATCATGCCGTGGAAGGACGGCCGCACCCGCGTCGCGATCTTCATGAGCCCGCTGAACGTCCATGTCAACCGCGCCCCGCTCTCCGGCACGGTCACCTCGGTCGAGCACGTCCCCGGCGGGTTCGTTCCGGCTTTCAACAAGGAGAGTGAGAACAACGAGCGGGTCGTCTGGCACTTCGACACCGAGCTCGGCGACATCGAGATGGTCCAGATCGCCGGCGCGGTGGCCCGCCGCATCGTCCCCTACATCCCGTCCGGCACCAAGGTCGAGCAGGGCGAGCGGATCGGTCTGATCCGTTTCGGTTCGCGCGTCGACCTGTACCTGCCCGAGGGTGTGGACGTCGCGGTCGAGGTCGGCCAGAAGACCGTGGCTGGGGTGACTCGCATTGACCGTCATTGATCCCGAGACCCAGGCCGGCTGGGTGCCGGAGGCGGACGAGGTGGACGAAGAGGAGGAGATGCCCCTCTCGTTGCGCCTGTCGATAGCGGACACCCTCACCCTGGGCAACGCGACCTGCGGCTTCATGGCGGTGTACTTCACCACCACCGGCATCCTGATCCCGCACCTGACCGGCAACGACGAGTCGGCCGGCATGGCCCGGCACAGCGCTGCCACGGCGGTCATCCTGATGCTGTGCGCGGCGGTCTTCGACCTGTTCGACGGCCTGGTCGCGAGGAAGCTGCGCTCCTCCCCCATGGGCGCGGAACTGGACAACCTCTCCGACCTGATCAGCTTCGGCCTGGCCCCGGCGTACTTCGTCCTCGTGTACGGCATGGTCGCGGACGACGCCCACCAGAGGGTGGCGGCCCTCGGCGCGATTGTGGTCCTGCTGGCGGTGGTCCTCCGGCTCGCGAGATTCTCCTGCGTCACGCTGAAGGACGGCATGTTCCAGGGCATGCCCTCCCCCTTCGGCGCATTGACGGTGGTCTCGATCGTCCTCCTCGAGCTCCCCTTCGTGGCGACGCTGCTGGCGATCGTCGGCACGGCATGGCTGATGGTGAGCCGAGTGGAGTACCCGAAGCCGAGGGGCCGCCTGGCGGTGGCCATGCTGTCCTGGATCGTCCTGTCCATGGGTCTCCTGGCAGCCTGGGCCTTCGACGCCCCGAGCGGCCAGCTCCTCCTCCAGACCGGCTGCGCCCTGCAACTCGTCATGGGCGCGGTGATCCCCCTGTTCGCCACGGCCCGCCGAGTGAACAACTTCCGCGACAACCGCCGCGAGGCACGGGCGGCCCAGCCGTAGCGCTCCGCTGCGTCCGCCGAACAGGAAGGGCCCCGAACCGTGAGGTTCGGGGCCCTTCCCGTGTCGCGGGCCACTGCCGGGGCGCGAGGGCGCGGGGAGACGTTGAGGATCCCGGTGGGGGTGCAGGTGCAGGGGGCATTCCAGCCGGGGCCGCGAGGGCACGTCGCGGCGGGGGCCGCAGCCCAGGCGGGGCGCAGGGGCAGAGCCCCGCTGGGGTGCAGGGGCGAAGCCCCGCGGGGGTCTGGGGCGGAGCCCCAGGGACGGCCACCCCTTCCCCACCGAGTCGGGCGGGCGGGCCAAGCATCCGGGGCGAAGCCCCGACGGGGTGCAGGGGCACAGCCCCGCCGGGGTCTGGGGCGAAGCCCCAGGAACGGTCACCCCTTCCCCACCGAGTCGGGCGGGCGGGCCAAGCACTCGGGGCCGACACGGCAGGGGCTGGGGCGGCGCCCCAGGGACGGCCACCTCACCCCCACCAAGCCAGGCGGGCTGGCGGGGGCTGGGGCAGAGCCCCAGGGAACGGCACTCTCGCACCCACCCAGCCGGAAAGGCCCCGGGCAAAGACCGACCCGTCACGCCAGCCGGTCGCGCCCGATCCGCTCAGCCACCTGCTCAAGGATCCGCCCCGCATCCGCAATGCACGTGGCCACGTCCGGCTCGACCTCGGTCAGGGCATACGCCCGCCGGATCCCGGCACGCTCCAGAGCCTCCGGCTCCAGCGCCAGCCGCCCGCACACCGCGACCACCTCCTTGCCCGCCGCCCGTGCCGCCGCCGCGACCCCGGCCGGAGCCTTCCCGTGCAGCGTCTGCTCGTCCAGCGAGCCCTCACCGGTGATCACCAGCGAGGCCCGCTCCAGCGCGGGAGCGAACCCCAGCACGTCGAGCATGACCTCGATCCCGGCCCGGAACCGCGCCCCGAGCAGCATCGCCCCGAACCCGATACCACCCGCCGCACCCGCCCCCGGCGACGCCGCGTACTCGGCCGCCCGGTTCCCGATCCCGCCCACGCCCTCCAGCACCTTCGCGAAGTGCGCGAGCGCAGCGTCCAGCGTCGACACGTCCTGCGCCGAGGCCCCCTTCTGCGGCCCGTAGACCGCCGGAGCACCCTTCGGACCGGTCAGCGGATTGTCGACGTCGCTGGCGAGCACCAGGTCCACCGCGGCGAGCCGCGGGTCGAGCCCGGTCAGGTCCGCCCGGACGAGTTCCGCCAGTCCCCCGCCACCGGGCGGGATCGGCTCCCCGTCCGCGTCCAGGAACCGCGCCCCGAGCGCGGCCAGCATCCCCGCGCCCCCGTCCGTCGTCGCGCTCCCGCCGACGCCGAACACGATCGTGCGCGCCCCCACGTCCAGCGCGGCCCGCAGCAGCTCCCCGGACCCGTACGTGGACGCCGTGAGCGGCGCGAACACACCGGCAGGCAACCGCTGCAACCCGCTGGCCTCGGCCATCTCCACGACCGCCGTGTCGCCGCGCAGCGCGAACGCGGCCGTCACCTCGTCCCCGAGGGGACCCGCGACCCGTACTTCCCGGCGCTCGAACCCGGCCGCGACCGCCGCGTCCACGGTCCCGTCGCCGCCGTCGGCGACGGGCAGCGCCTCCACCTCCACGTCCGGCACGACCCGGCGCAGCCCGGCCGTCACGCGCTCGGCGACCTGCACGGCCGTCAGCGAGCCCTTGAACTTGTCCGCGGCAACCAGCACCCTCCGGGTGCCTCGCACTGCAGCGTCCGCCACCTTGACATCCCCTTGCTCTCCGGGCCCCGCACGTCAGGGCCAGTCGCGCCGCTGCGACCTTAACCGCCGACCACCCCCGCCGTCATGCCCCGCCCGGACCCTGAGAAGCCCCTGACGTGCCCGTGGGCCCCGAGGACGTACCGATGAACCCCGAGCGGCCGCCCCCGGAATCCGGTAGACCGGTTCCCATGACCGCTGTGGACGCCGCCGTGGGCACCGGACCGGCGCTCGCCGACCGTATCCTCGGCGGCTGGCTGGGCCGGATCGCCGGCAACATGCTCGGCAAGCCGGTGGAGCAGGGCGACGTGTGGACGCGCGACCGCATCGACCGCTACCTGCGCGCGGCCGACGCGCTGCCGCTCACCGACTACCTTCCCGAGCCGGCCGGCGACGACGGCCCGCCGCTGCGCCCCGAGTGGCGGAGCTGCGTCCGCGGCCGCGTCCACGGCAGCTGCCGCGACGACGACGTCGACTACGCGATCCTGGGCCTGGACCTCCTGGAGACGCACGGCTTCGGCTTCACCACCGAGCAGGTCGGCGAGCTGTGGCTGCGGCGCCTGCCGTACCTTCAGACGTTCACCGCGGAGCGGGCCGCGTACCGCAATCTCGCGAATGGCCTCAAGCCACCGCTGACGGCCACGTACGACAACCCGTACCAGGAGTGGATCGGCGCCCTGATCCGCGCCGACATCCACGGTTGGACCAGTCCCGGCGACCCAAGCCGCGCCGCCGCACTGGCCCGCCGCGACGCGGTCCTGTCGCACACCGGCAACGGCGTCTACGGGGCCATGTGGGCGGCGGCGCTGATCGCGGCGGCCTTCACCGCGCCGACCGTCCGCGCCGCCGTCGACACCGCGCTGACGGTGATCCCGGCCGGCAGCCGTCTGGCCCGCACGGTACGCCGGGCCCTCGCCCTGCACGAGGCCGGCCTGCCCTGGGAGGACGCGCTCGACACGCTCGCGGAGGAGACCGCCGGTCTCGGCTGGATCCACACGGTGCCGAACGCCGCCGTCATCACGGCCGGCCTGCTCTACGGCGGGGGCGACTTCACCCGCACCATCGCGCTGACCGTCCGCGCCGGCCTGGACACCGACTCCAACGGCGCGACGGCCGGCTCGGTGGCCGGCGTCATGACGGGCGCGGCGGCCGTCCCCGCCCAGTGGAAGGACCCCCTCGAGGACAGGGTCCGCAGCGCGGTCTTCGGCTTCGACGGCGTCCACGTCAGCGAGCTCGCGGAACGCACCCTGCGTCTGGCCCTCCTCGACGCCTGACAGGACCGCACCCACAGCACCCTGCTCCCGCCGGCGCCCGCTACGGCATGGTGCGTTCCGTCCGCCCTTCTCCACAACATGAACACACCGCGGTCACCAATCCGCACCACACGCGGACTCTCGCCCCGCGAGCCGGGATCCTGGTCCGGCAACGGCCCCACCAGCCCTGACGGTCGGCAGAACCACAGAACCGCAGAGACACAGAGACACAGAAACCAGGAGAACACCATGACTCTCAACCGTGTGCGCCAAGGTTCGGCCCTGCTGTCCACGACCCTGCTCGCGGTCCTCGGCCTGGCCGGCTGCGGCGGCTCCGGCGAGAAGGCGCCCACCGCCGGCTCCGCGCCTTCCGCGACCGCTTCACAGGGGGGAGCCGCTCCCTCCGCTCCGCCGAAGAAGGCCCCGGCGAACCCGTGTGCGCTCATCTCCCTTCAGGAGGCCCAGGAGCTGGGAGGCACGTCCGTCGAGGGGAAGAAGAGCGAGGACACCCCGGGCGGCTGCAGATACACCCACGAGGGGGTGCCGATCGCGTCCACCATCCAGGGGGACGAGGCCAAGCAGTTCATGGACGACATGCTCCGGGCAGCCGACCGCAAGCCGCTCACCGGTATCGGCGACGAGGCGACCGCCTACGACGACAAGGACCACGGGACGTTCGGGCTCCTGTTCCGCACGTCGGGCACCTGGGTCGCGATGACCGTGGTGGCGGACCGGGCCGACAACGACCGGCGCCTGGAGGAGCTGGCCCGCAAGGTCGCCGCCCGGATGTGACCGCGCCGGACGCCGGTCCCGGTGCCTCGGGTACGGGACCGGCGACGCGGTGCGTCGCACCGGTTGTCACGAGGCTCGTTACCCTTTTTGGATGACCACCGCGGACTATGCCACGTACATCGCCGGCCTTCCCCGGGTCCTCGTCGCTGCCGCCTGCGTCTTCCGTGACGCGGACGGCCAGGTGCTTCTCGTCGAGCCGAACTACCGGGACGGATGGACGCTGCCCGGCGGCACCGTCGAGTCCGACGACGGGGAGACTCCGCGCCAGGGCGCGCGCCGCGAGACGCTGGAGGAGATCGGGCTCGACCGCGAGCCGGGCCGGCTGCTCGTCGTGGACTGGGTGCCCGGCACCGCACGGCCTCCGCTGGTGGCGTACCTCTACGACGGCGGGGTCCTCACCGACGACGACCTCAAGGCGATCCGCCTCCAGGAGGAGGAGCTGCTGTCCTGGCGCCTGGTCGCCCGCGACGCACTCGCCGCCCATCTGCCGGGCGCCCTGGGCCGCCGCGTACTGACCGCCCTCGACGTCCTGACCGACGGCACGGGCACGGCGGAACTGGAGAACGGCCACCGCCCCGGATGACCCCGGCCCGGCACAGGCGAACATCCGTTCGCCCACCCCGCACCTCCGCCCTGACCTCGGCCCCATGACCGAACCCCCGAAGACGGCAGCACGCTGATCGCGTGCACCGGCGTGCGGCAGACACACGACGACTGACGGGCCATCGCTTCTGCTTTGCACCAGCAGCCGTCAACGCACGCTCAGGACCATCAGCTTGGGAAGCTGGGGTCCTGCGGAGGCGCTAGCCCCACTGACCTGCGGAGGAGAGACTACGGGGCCTGCCAGGCCAGCGGCTTCATCCCCGCCATTCCCCGTGGTTCCCCGCACGATCCGGCACGTCTCTGGCACAGCCTCTTCATCCCGAACTATCGGCTGGGCAGCCAGTTGCGTGTACTCCGCGGCTGTGCAGCAACCGCCGGCAGAGGCCCGTGCGCTCTTCGGCTGCATCAGGAGGTGAGGATGGAGATGCTGTCCCCGAGCAGCTTCAGTCCGAGGACGAAGAACAGGACGGCCATCACGGCGGCATTGTGCTGAGCTGCCCACTCCTTCCAGTCGCCGAGCGTGGTCTTGGCTCGCTCTCCCCCGAGGAGGAAGACTCCCAACGGAGCCAGCAGGCCGAGGGTCGCGATCAGGATCCGGCCCCAGCCCAGCCCGAACCGGCGATGGCCGGCGCCTGCAGGCCGAGCCAGCGAGGCAGGGTGACCGCGTCGTCCTTGGCCGTCCACACACGCTCTGGCGGCTCCTGCGCCATCCGGTCGGGCGGCACCGGGCCACGCAGCCGCAGCCGCTCCCGGCCGGGCATGCACCCCCGCGTCTGTCAACACTGACCGGGATCAGCCAGGCGGTGCTGTACCAGCGCTTACCGATGCGCACTTCCGGGATCCGGGCCCTGACCGGGGGGGATCCGCCGCGACCACTCCGCGACGACGACGCGGTCCTCAGTAGAGCTGAGCTCGTTCTCGAGAGGATCGGGGGCGCCAAGAGGGTCCGAACCCGATACCGCGCGAGCTTCCCCCGCCTCTCCCTCTTGTCAGGTCGACCAGCAGGATGACTCATGAGGACCCCGTCACTCTAGGTAGCCACGCGGAGTCGGCGCAGGCCACCGAGCAGGCTGTCCAGTAGGGCGCGCGGCGTGGCCGGGCCGGGCGGTGCGTGCCTGCCCCTGGTTGCGTGCCGCCGGGGAGAGTATCCGCCGTCCTGGGAGTGCGGCGGCATCCTGAAGTCGGCGACCGTGATGTTCGGCGAGCGACTCGATCCGCAGGTGCTCGGTCAGGCGGTCGCCATCACCAAAGCTGCCAGGTGTTCATCGCGGTCGGCACCAGCCTCCAGGTCGCCGACCGACACCGTACGACGACATCGCCGACGAGCTCGTCGCGAGTCGATCGGCACGGCGCTTCCCACGCTGCTGCGCGGGCTGCGACGGCTCGTACAGCGGCTAGAAGAGGGCCGTTCCCCGTTCGAAGTCCAGCAGGCGTCGCTTTCTGGGCAGGCCGCCGCCGTAGCCGGTGAGGCTGCCGCCCGCGCCGATCACACGGTGGCAGGGGACGATGATGCCGATGGGGTTCTTGCCGTTGGCGAGGCCGACCGCGCGGGAGGCGCCCGGATTGCCGAGGGCGGTGGCGAGTTCGCCGTAGGAGCGGGTCTCGCCGTAGGGGATCTTCCGCAGTTGGTCCCAGACCGTGCGCTGGAACGGGGTGCCGTGCAGGCGCAGCGGGACGGTGAACTCCTTCAGTTCGCCCGTGAAGTAGGCCTCCAGTTGGTCGACGGCCTCGCCGAAGGGGCCGTCGTCGGGCTCGCCGAAGGACTCCTCGGGCGGGCGGTGGCGCTGGTCGGTCATGTAGAGGCCGCACAGGACGCCGTCGTCGGCGACGAGGGTGAGCAGGTCGTAGGGGCTGTCGATCACGGTGTACTGCTTCATGGCGGAACGTCCTCAGACGGGAAGGAAGTTGATCGGGTGGCTGTCGGTCGCCCACAGGTACTGCACGGCGTACGCCCGCCAGGGCCGCCAGGCCGCCGCGCGGGCGGTGAGCGCGGCCGGGGTGGACGGCAGGCCGAGTTCCTGTGCGGCGCGCCGGATGCCGAGGTCGGTGGGGAGGAAGGCGTCCGGGTCGCCCAGGGCGCGCATGGCGATGACGTCGACGGTCCAGGGGCCGAATCCGGGGAGTGCCAGGAGGCGGCCGCGGGTCTCCTCCCAGTCGCTCTCCACGCCCAAGTGAAGTGTTCCATCGGCGAGTTGACCGGCCAGCGTGAGCAGTGTCGTGCGCCGGGTGCGGGGCATCGCCAGCGACTCGGGGTCGAGGGCGGCCAGTGACCCGGGGGCGGGGAAGAGGTGGGTGAGGCCGCCTTCGGGGTCGTCTACGGGCTCGCCGTGCGCGGCGGCCAGGCGGCCGGCGTGGGTGCGGGCTGCGGCCGTGGAGACCTGCTGGCCGAGCACGGCCCGCAGCGCGAACTCGCCCTCGTCCACGGTGCGCGGCACGCGGCGGCCGGGGGCCTTGTCGACCAGGGGCGCGAGGAACGGGTCGGTGCGCAGCTGGTCGTCGATGGCGACCGGATCGGCGTCCAGGTCGAGCATGCGCCGGCAGCGGCTGATGGCGACCGGAAGGTCCCGCAGGTCGCCGAGGGTGAGACGACAGGCGATGTGGTCCGGCTTCGGGGCCAGCGTGGCGATCCCGTGGCCGTAGGGCAGGCGCAGGGTCCTGCGGTAGGCGCCGCCCCGCCACTCCTCGACGCCGGGTACGGCGGTGGCCGCCAGGTGGCCGAAGAGGTTGTCCGGGTTGAGCGGGGCGCGGAACGGCAGGCGCAGGGAGAGGGCGCCGGGGGTGCCCGGGGCGCCGGGGCGCGTGCCGGGCTCGGCGGGCCGCCCGGGGGCGCGGGTGCGCAGTCCGCTGGGCGACAGGGCGAACACCTCGCGCACGGTGTCGTTGAAGGTGCGGATCGAGGAGAAGCCGGCGGCGAAGGCGATCTCCGCCATGGGCAGGGCGGTGGTCTCGATCAGCAGCCGGGCGGTCTGGGCGCGCTGGGCGCGGGCGAGCGCGAGCGGTCCGGCGCCGAGTTCGGCGCGGAGCTGGCGTTCGATCTGGCGGGTGCTGTAGCCGAGGCGGGCGGCGAGTCCGGGCACGCCCTCGCGGTCGACGATTCCGTCGGCGATCAGCCGCATGGCGCGGGCCACGGCGTCGGCGCGCTGGTTCCACTCCGGTGAGCCGGGGCTGGTGTCGGGGCGGCAGCGCTTGCAGGCCCGGAAGCCGGCCTGCTGGCAGGCGGCCGCGCTCGGGTAGAAGGTCATGTTCTCCGGCTTGGGCGGCACCACCGGGCAGCTGGGCCGGCAGTAGATGCGGGTGGTCAGGACGGCGGTGAAGAACCAGCCGTCGAACCGCGCGTCCTTGGACCGTACGGCGCGCACACAGCGCTCCCGGTGGGTGTGCATCCCTTTCTGCATGCGTCCAGCATCCGGCACCGGGCGGGTCGGGGCTGGCGGGAATCCGACATCGACCTCGCGTGTCCTGGGTCCGCGGCGATCGCCCACGGACCGGACGAGGTCCTCCGGCGCTCCGGAGGCATGAAGGCGATCCTGGAAGCATGGAGCAGCAGCCGCTCGTCACCTTCGGACACGGTACGGCGGACCGCGAACGCCTCACGGAGCTGATCCGCGGGGCGGGGATCGCCGCCGTGGTGGACGTCAGGACCGCGCCCGGAAGCCGCCACAACCCGGACGTGGGCCGGGAGAGGCTGCTGGAGTGGCTGCCCGAACGCGGGACCGCCTACCGCTGGGAACCGCGACTGGGCGGCTTCCGCAAGGTGCCTCCGGACTCGCCCGACACCGTCTGGCGCAACGAGGCCTTCCGCGGTTACGCCGCACACACGCGCACGGACGAGTTCCTCGACGCGGTCACCCAGCTCCTCGACGAGGCCGCGCGGCGGCGGACGGCCGTCATGTGCGCGGAGGCGGTCTGGTGGCGTTGCCACCGCCGCATCATCGCCGACTTCGTGGTGCTCGCCCGCGGACGGCCCGTCCTGCATCTGATGCACGACGGCCGGCTCGTCCCCCATCGGCTCGGCGAGGGAGTACGTCTGCGCGAGGACGGACTGCTCGTCTACGACGGTCGGCGGTCCCCGGACCGGCTCGGAGAGGGACGTGCACGACCCGACGAGGGAACCTCGGGGCGCACTAGGGTGGGTGATGCAGGTCTGTGGGGGTGGGGAGGGACCAAGGACGGTTCTGAACCATGAGCGATGTACATCGGCTCGAGCCCGTCTCGGCGAACCTGGGCGGCGGCACCGTGCTCGCGGCGTGGGAGCGGTTCGTGCAGGGCGAGGACCACGTCCCGGACGTCCGGCCCCTGGTGGCGATCTCCTGGCATCGCTGCCGGGAGCAGTACCGGGTGGATCCGCACCTCACCCGGGCCCCGGTGGCCGTCGCGGAGCCCGGCCACACGCCCGAACACGACGTCGTGTTCGCCGAGCTGGGTTTCCGTGCCGCCTCCGTCGCCCATGAGGTGGGCGGCCTCGGTGGTGTCGTCACCGTCACCGATGCCACCGGCCGGATCCTCGCCGAGTGGGGTGACCAGGCCACGCTCGCCCGGGCCGGCGAGTCCAATCTGGCCCCCTGGTTCTGCTGGTCCGAGTGCGCGGTCGGCACGAACAGCATGGGCACGGCGCTGGAGACGTACGGACCGGTACCGATCAGGGGCGCGGAGCACTGGTGCCAGGCGTTCCACGACTGGGTCTGCGCGGGCGTCGCGGTGCGTGACGTGGTGACCAAGGACCCGCTCGCGGTCATGAGCATCTGCTGCTGGCGCAGCCCGCTGCCCGCGTCCGCGAGCGGCTGGCTGGCGAACGCGGTGACCATGACCCAGTACCCGCTGAAGAGGCGCGCCCGGGACAGCGGCGCCGAGCTGGTCGCGGCCTGCACGCAGGCCAGGGCGCACTCCGGTGCGGCGCTGGCCGCGGTGGACACTGCGGGCAAGGTGGTGATCGCCGACGCCATGGCGAGCGTGCTCCTGGGCGTACCCGCCTGCACCCCGGCGGTCGACCCCACGCTGCGCTGGAAGCCCGGGCTGCCGGAACTGATCGCGGCCGCCCGGTACGCCACGGGGCAGGCGGCCGACAATCCCGACTGGGTCGGCTCGACGCAGATCTTCGCCCATCTCGCCGACGAGCCGACGTCGATCGGCATCCGCCCCGTCTTCTCGTCGGGGCGCCTGATCGGGCACCTGGTCTCGTTCGGCGCCTCCGACGGGGCGCAGGTGCCGCAGGTGGAGGCGTCGGCGCATCCTCGAATGCTGCCGCGCCGGCTGGTCGCGGTGCGCGACAACCGGCTGGTGCTGCTGCGGCTGGCGGAAGTCTCCTTCGCCGAGTCGCGGGGCAACGACGTGTGGCTCTCCACCGATCAGGGGCGGTTGCGGGCCGCCTCCGTGAGCCTGGACAAGCTCGACGGTGAGCTGGCGGATGCCGGCTTCCTGCGGGTGCACCGCCGGTACGTGGTCAACCTCGGCCGCATCCGGGAGATCGAGCGCGGGCTCAAGGGCGAGCTGTCCCTGGTCATGGACGGCCGGACCAAAGAGATGGTGCCGGTCTCCCGGCGGAACGCGCCGGCCGTGCGTCGCGCGCTGGACCTCTGAGTCCCTCAGCACAACCTCTGTTCCGGAAGGAGGTTCCCGTGACGGACGGTCGGGACGCCGTTGTCGGCGCGATGAACGCCGGGGGCGCGAGCAACCGCGACTGGTGGCCGAACCGGCTCGACCTGGCGGTCCTCCGGAAGCACCCCGCCATGGCCGACCCCCTGGGCGAGGGCTTCGACTACGCCGCGGAGTTCCGGACGCTCGACCTCGGCGCCCTGGCGCGGGACGTCGACGAGGTGCTGACGACGTCGCAGGAGTGGTGGCCGGCCGACTTCGGCCACTACGGGCCGCTCGTGCTCCGGATGGTGTGGCATTGCGCCGGGACGTACCGCGTCGACGACGGCCGCGGTGGCGCGGGCGCCGGCATGCAGCGTTTCGCGCCGCTGAACAGCTGGCCGGACAACCGCAACCTCGACAAGGCGCGCCGGCTGCTCTGGCCGGTGAAGAAGAAGTACGGCCGCAAGATCTCCTGGCCCGATCTGATGGTCTTCGCGGGCAACCGCGCCCTGGAGACGATGGGCTTCACGACCTTCGGCTTCGCCGGCGGCCGGGCGGAGGTCTGGGAGCCCGACGAGGACGTGTACTGGGGTCCCGAGCGCGCGTGGCTCGGCGACGAACGCCACGGCGGCGTCCGGAAGCTGGAGAGCCCGCTGGCCGCCGACCAGATGGGCCTCATCTACGTCAACCCGGAGGGTCCGAACACTGTCCCGGACCCTCTCACCGCCGCCCGGGACATCCGCGAGACGTTCCGGCGCATGGGGATGGACGACGAGGAGACCGTCGCGCTGATCGCGGGCGGTCACACGTTCGGCAAGACCCACGGCGCGGCCGACCCGGACACCTACCTCGGCCCCGAACCCGAGGGCGCCCCGCTGGAGCAGCAGGGCCTGGGCTGGAAGAGCGGCTTCAGCACCGGAAAGGGCGCGGACGCCATCTCCAGCGGGCTGGAGGGTACGTGGACGCCCACCCCGACACGATGGGACAACGGCTTCCTCGAGACCCTGTTCGGCTACGAGTGGGAGCTGGAGCTGAGCCCCGGCGGTCTGTGGCAGTGGATCCCGCGGGACGGCGGCGGGGCCGGCACCGTGCCGGACGCCCACGACCCGGCGGCGACCCACGCCCCGACGATTCTGACGACGGACCTCGCGCTGCGGTCGGACCCGGTCTACGGGCCGATCGCGCGGCGTTTCCTGGAGCATCCGGACCGGCTCGCGGACGCGTTCGCCCGCGTCTGGTTCAAGCTGACGCACCTCGACATGGGCCCGATCCGGCGCTACCTCGGACCGCTGATCCCCCGGGAGACCCTGCGCTGGCAGGACCCGGTCCCCGCCGTGGACCACGAGCTGGTCGGGGCGGCGGACATCGCCGCGCTCAAGGACCGGATCCTCGCCTCCGGGCTCGGTCCCCCAGCTCGTCGCGACGGCGTGGGCGTCGGCCTCGACGTTCCGCGTCAGCGACAAGCGGGGCGGGGCGAACGGCGCGCGCATCCGCCTGGAGCCGCAGCGGAACTGGGAGGTCAACGAGCCCGACACGCTGGCACGGGTGCTGCGCACCCTGGAGGGGATCCAGGAGTCCTTCAACAGTGCCCAGAGCGGGGGCAAGAGGATCTCGCTGGCCGACCTCATCGTGCTCGGCGGAGCGGCCGCGGTCGAGCAGGCCGCCAGGACCGCCGGCCACGACGTCCGGGTCCCCTTCGCTCCGGGCCGCACGGACGCCACCCGGGAGTGGACCGACGCGGAGTCCTTCGCCCCGCTGGAGCCGGCCGCGGACGGGTTCCGCAACTACCGCGGCAAGGGCGGCCGGCTGCCGTCGGAGCACTCGCTGGTCGACCGCGCGAACCTGCTGGACCTGAGCGCGCCCGAGATGACCGTCCTCGTGGGTGGCCTGCGCGTGCTGGGCGCCAACCATCGGCAGTCGCCGCTGGGCGTCTTCACCTCGGAGCCCGGGTCGCTGACCAACGACTTCTTCGTGAATCTGCTCGACACGGGCACGGAATGGAGGCCGACGTCCGCGACCGCGGAAACCTTCGACGGCCGCGACCCCGCCACCGGCGAGGTGAAGTGGACCGGCAGCCGTGTCGACCTCGTCTTCGGCTCGAACTCCGAGTTGCGGGCTCTCGCGGAGGTCTACGCGAGCGACGACGCTCGGGAGAAGTTCGTGCGGGATTTCGTCGCCGCGTGGAACAAGGTCATGAATCTCGATCGGTACGACCTCGCCTGATTCCTCCGCCTCCTCCCAACGGCGGCACCTCGGGTACGAACGGCGGCTCGTCGCGGACGAACGGCATGCGCCGCCCGGTGTGATTCCTCCGGCGTAGCGTGCTCTTTGCTGACCAATTTTTCACCCTTTACCTCGTGAATTAAATAATTCGCGAATTCAGGGTCACTGCGGATTCGGGTGAGGAGAGTGAAGCCCCGATGACAACCGCGCAGGAACGATCCAACCTGCTGGACACGATCGGGTTGGCCGGACAGAACAAGGCAGCGCTGGGCCAGGTGCTGGGGACCGGAAGCATTGGGCAGGCCACCGTGAGGCCGGACGGCCGCATGGAGGCCACCATCCGCATCCACCCGGACGAGCTGGCCTGGGATCCCTCGATTCTGGTCATGCCCCATGGAGGCGATATCGAGCTCGAAATCGTCAACGACGACCGGAACACGCACTGTGCGCTCCTGCCCAGCAATGGCGACCGGAAATTCATCTGGCTGGTGAACCATTCGCGGGGACGGGCGGCCCTCAACCTCGACGGACCGGGCTACTACTGGTTCGGCTCGCCCACGGGCAATGACGAGGGCCGGGGTCTGACCGGGGCCATCGTCGTCATGGGGGACGCCCCGCCGGAGGCCCGCCTCGACCGTCCCGAACAGCCGCGGCCGTAGGAAGAGAAGGAGGTGGAGCACATGGCCGTCGAGTACGTGGACGCGGGCTGGGCCGTCGACCAGGGAAGCCTGAGCGGCAAGGTCGCGGGCGGGGACATCGCGCCGCCCGTGGTGGCCGGCGTCGACTACGAACGCCTGCTCAACGCCCGCGAGGAGCCCCAGAACTGGCTCACCTACTACGGCGCCTACGACGGGCAGCGGTACAGCACGCTGGACCAGATCAACACGGAGACCGTCAAGCGCATGGTCCCCGCATGGGTCTTCCAGGCGGGCACGACCGGACTGATCGCGGGCGCGTCGACCTACTCGTTCGAGGCCGCCCCGATCGTCGTCGACGGGGTCATGTTCCTCTCCGGCTGGGACGGCTGGGTCTGGGCCCTCGACGCGAAGACGGGTGTGGAGATCTGGCGGTACAAGCACGCGGTGCCCTTCGACGTGTCCCTGTGCTGCGGGAACGTCAACCGCGGGGTCGCCGTGGCACAGGGGAAGGTCTTCTTCGTCACGGCGAACGCCCGTGTGCTCGCGCTCGACGCCACCACCGGCAAGCGGGTCTGGGACAGGACCTACGGAGACGTCCGCGCCGGGGAGAGCGCCACCCTCGCCCCGCTGGTCGTGAAGAACCTGCTCATCGTCGGCAGTTCCGGCGGCGAGTTCGGCGTACGGGGCCACCTCGACGCGTTCGACCTCGAGACCGGCGAGCACCAGTGGCGGTGCTACACGGTGCCGAAGCCCGGGGAGCCCGGCTCGGAGACCTGGCCCGCCGACGGCGAGGCCTGGGCCCGGGGCGGGGCGAACTGCTGGGTCACCGGCACCTTCGACCCGGAGACCAACCTGCTGTACGTCGGCACCGGCAACCCGGCACCCGACTTCGACGGAGCCGTCCGCGAGGGCGACAACCTCTTCACCGACTGCATCATCGCCGTCGACGTGGACAGCGGTCAGATCCGCTGGCACTACCAGTGCACCCCGCACGACGTGTGGGACTACGACAGCATCGCCGAGTGCATCCTGTTCGAGCGGGACGGGCGCAAACTGCTCGGGCACTTCGACAAGAACGGCTACTTCTTCGTCCTCGATCGCACGAACGGCGAGAGGGTCGGGATCACCCCCTTCGTGGACCGCATCACCTGGGGAGCGATCACGAGGGACGGCCAGGTGACGGCGAAGGCGTACCCGGACAAGGAGGGAGTGCCGGTCCACTTCTACCCGGGTCCGGCCGGTGCCAAGGAGTGGACGCACGCGGCCTACAGCCCGAAGACCGGGCTCTTCTACGTCCCGGTCCAGGACACCGGGGCCACGGCCACCCGGCGGCGCCGGGAGTTCAAGGAGAGCATTCCGTACTGGGGCGCGGGCGTTCAGGTGGACATCGAGGACATGGCCGGGTCCATCAGCGCGTTCGACGCGAGCGGCGAGGAGAAGTGGCGGTGGCGCAACGAACTCCCGATGTGCGCCTCGGTGCTGGCCACCGGCGGCGACCTGGTGTTCGCCGGTGAGGCCTCCGGGGAGTTCAACGCGCTCGACGCCCGCACCGGCGAACTGCTCTGGCAGTTCCAGTGCGGAAGCGGCCACCACAGCAGCCCGACCACCTACATGGTCGACGGCAGGCAGTACATCGCCGTGCCCGTCGGCTGGGGCGGATGGGCCGAGGGATTCCTCCCCGGCATGCTCGGCGCGGGGCACGGAAGCGCCCTGATGGTCTTCGCCCTCCCGGAATCGCCGTAGCGCGCGACCGGAGCCTGCCCGTTCGGGCGGAGAGGAGGTGAATCCATGGAGTCCCAACTCGAAGTGCTGGAAGTGCTGGAAGTGCTCGAAGTGTGGGAGACGCCCGAGTTCGAGGAGATCGCAATCGCGGCCGAGGTGACCATGTACGTCGCCCGGTTGGAGGACTAGCGGACTGACGGACCGGCCGGACGGACCGGCGGACGTGGGACGGCACCGGACCCGGTCCGGCGCCCTCCGACGGCTCAGGACGGCCGCGGACGGCCGGGCCGGCGACGGACCCGGACCCCTTCGACGAACGGAGTGCCGGCGTGTTGCTGCGCGTGCTGGGCTCGGCGGCCGGGGGCGGCTCCCCGCAGTGGAACTGCGGCTGCCCGGTGTGCGCCGCGGTCCGCTCCGGGGCCGGCCTCGCGCGCACCCAGTCGTCGGTCGCGGTCAGCGCCGACGGCCGCGGATGGTTCCTCGTCAACGCCTCGCCCGACGTCCGCGCCCAGATCGAGGCCTTCCCCGGACTGCACCCGCACGACGACCGGACGACGCCGCTGGAGGCGGTGCTGCTCACCGACGCCGAGCTGGACCACACGCTGGGCCTGCTGCTGTTGCGCGAGGCCCGCGCCCTGCGGCTGTACGCCACGCCGGCGGTGCGCGAGGCCCTGTGCGTCGGCTCGGGAATCCTGCGCACGCTGGAGCGCTACTGCCCGGTCGAGTGGCGGGCGGTGACCCCCGGCGCCGGCCTGGCCCTGGCGGACGGGCTGTCCTGCCGGGCGTTCGACGTGCCCACCGGCAAACGCGACCGGTTCGGAACCGGAATGGACCACGGCCGCGTCGTGGGCTACCGGCTGACCGACGAGCGCAGCGGCGGGACGCTGGTGTACCTGCCGGGGGTGCAGTCGCTGGCGCCGGCGCTGCGCGGGGAGATCGAGGGCTGCGCATGCCTGCTGATCGACGGGACCTGCTGGCGCGACGACGAGCTCGTACGGCTCGGCCTGGCCGGCAAGACGTCCAGGGAGATGGGCCATCTGCCCATCGACGGCCCGGACGGCAGCCTGGCGCAGCTCCCGTCGCTGGGCGTGCGGCGGACGATCTTCGTGCACATGAACAACACCAACCCGATCCTTCTGGAGGACACTCCCGAGCGTCGTATCGTGGAGAAGAGCGGCATGGAAGTGGCCACGGACGGCCTAGAGGTCCAGGTGTAGAGCCGTGACGGCAACGACCACGAGAACCGGCGCCGACGACTTCGTCGAGGCGTTGCGGGCTCACTCGCGGCGATACCACGACCAGCACCCGTTCCACGTCCGGATGAACGCCGGCCGGCTGAGTCGCCGGCAGATCCGGGGCTGGGTGGCCAACCGCTTCTACTACCAGGAGAACATCCCCCGCAAGGACGCCGCGATCCTCTCCAACTGCCCAGACCTGGAGGTCCGGCGCCGCTGGATCCGGCGGATCACCGACCACGACGGCACCGCCGCCGGCGAGGGCGGCATCGAGGCGTGGCTGCGCCTCGGCGAGGCCGCGGGGCTGACCCGCGAGGAGGTCCGGGACCACCGGCACCTGGTGCCCGGGGTGCGGTTCGCCGTAGACGCCTACGTGAACTTCGCCCGGACCCGCCCCTGGGTGGAGGCGGTGGCGTCCTCGCTCACCGAGCTGTTCGCGCCCGATCTGATGGCGGCGCGGCTGACCGCGTTCGAGCGGTGGTACCCATGGATCGACCCCGAGGGCCTCGCCTACTTCCGTGCCCGCCTGGAGCAGGCGCCCCGCGACTGCGAGCACGCCCTCGAGGTGGTCACGGCGCACTGCCTCTCCGCCGAGTCCCAGGCACGCGCCGTCGACGCGCTGTCGTTCAAGTGCGACGTCCTGTGGAGCCTGATGGACGCCGTCGACCAGGCCTATCCGGAGTGACCACCATGGACCCGACCCCTTCCGGAACGACCCGGACCACATCCAGGACCCGCCCCGGCGTCGAGGTGTCCGGCACGGACCGGCCCCGCCTGGCTCGCCATGTGCGGCTGGCCTACTCCCGGACCAGGCAGCGTCCGATCCTGCTGCACCCCGAGACGGTGGTGGTGCTGAACGGCAGCGGCGCGGAAATCCTCAAGCTGTGCGACGGGCGGCGCACTGTCGCGGAGATCATGGCCGAGCTGGGCACGCGCTACGAGTCCGTCCCCGACGACGAGGTGCGGCGGTTCCTGTCCCGGCTCGTCGCCCGGCGCTGGGTGGAGCTCGCCGATGGATAGCCCGTTCGGGCTGCTCGCCGAGCTCACCTACCGCTGCCCGCTGGCCTGCCCGTACTGCTCCAACCCGCTGAATCTGGGCGACTACCGGGACGAGCTGACCACCGGCGAGTGGCGGCGGGTGCTGACCGAGGCCGGGGATCTGGGGGTGCTCCAGTGCCACCTGTCCGGCGGGGAGCCGCTGCTGCGGCGCGACCTGGTGGAGATCGTGGCGGACGCCCACGACCTGGGTCTCTACACCAACCTCATCACCAGCGCCGTCGGGTTCTCGCGGCCGAGGGCCGAGCGGCTGCGGGCGGCCGGCCTGGACCACGTGCAGGTCAGCATCCAGGCCGACGAGCCGGCCGTGTCCGACCGGATCGCCGGGCTCCCGTCCTTCGAGCGCAAGATCGAGGCGATGGGCGTGGTCAAGGAGCTGGGCTGGCCGCTCACCGTGAACGTGGTGCTGCACCGCTACAACATCGACCGCGTCGCCGACGTGCTCGGGCTGGCCGAGGAGGTGGGCGCCGACCGGGTGGAGCTGGCCAACACCCAGTACTACGGGTGGGCCTGGCGGAACCGTGACGCGCTGCTGCCGAGCCGGACCCAGCTCGAGGCGGCCGAGGCCGTCGTACGGGCCGCCCGCGAGCGGTTGCGGGACCGCATGGACGTCATCTACGTCCTCCCCGACTACTACAGCCGCTATCCGAAGCCCTGTATGAGCGGCTGGGCCTCCCGGCAGCTGACCGTGACGCCGAACGGCGACGTCCTGCCCTGCCCGGCCGCCCAGTCCCTGCCGTTGCCGCGGGCCAGCGTGCGGGAGGAGTCGCTGGAGCGGATCTGGGCCGAGTCCCCGGTGATGACCGCGTTCCGGGGGACCGACTGGATGCCGGAGCCGTGCCGGAGCTGCCCCCGGCGAGAGGTGGACTTCGGCGGGTGCCGCTGCCAGGCGTTCCTGCTCACCGGCGACGCCGCCCGCACCGACCCGGTCTGCCATCTGTCGCCCGACCACGACCTGGTCGCCCGGGCGGTCGAGGCCGCCAACGCCGGCTCGCGCGCCGAGGCCCTTCGGCTGATCCCCCGCTCACACCGGGGCCGCCGGCCGGACCGCCTGCCGGACCGAGTGGGCCGGCCGGCTTCCGGGGCCGAGTGAGCGGGCCAGCGCTGTGGCCGGAAAGGTTCACCGGCTCGCGACGCCCGGCACGCTCCCCCGAGCTCTTCGAGCAGGGGGGACCCCCACTCGCCGCACCGGCCGAAAGCCCAAGTACGTCCAGTACGAGGAC
>NZ_JBEYTS010000048.1:0-54627 GCF_040643155.1 Streptomyces sp. NPDC047453
AGGGCCTCGCGGAGGACGGTCACGGAAGCCGCCCCGACCTCACCACCGGGGCCGGCTACTCGATCAATGTCGACTCGTTCGTGAACAGCGGCGTCGAGGCGGGCTGTTAGAGCGGCGACCAGGGATGACCACTGACGGCAGTGGTCAGCCGGCTATGGCAGCGACAGCTGTCGGGTTATAGCCATGCGCCCCGATCGCGCTCATCATGAGCGGCATGCAGAGTGTCCGGGTGGGAGCAAAAACCGGCAAGACACGGGATCGCTTGGTAGAAGCTCGGTCCTCTTGTTCGCGGCGGGGAGCCTTTACGCGGGGATCTACCTCGCCGAGTTGATCACGGATGGTGACCGCTGGGTCCAGATGCTCGAGTCCGCTTCTGCCCTGCTGTTCCTGAGCTGGATTGCTGGAGCCGTGCACTTTCTCCGGATCAGGAAGGCAGAGAGGCAGAACAGGACCGGGGAACGACGGGCGCTCACGGAGAGGATTTGAACCCGCGGTGACTCGCGCCACGACGGTTTTCAAGGTTGGGCGTGGCACGCGGCTCTGCGACGCAACCCCCACGCCCTGAACCGACCGCTCACGAAGATACCGACGCCGATGGACAGCGCGATCGGCACGATGTCGAGGGTCACGTGGCGGCCCCCGGCTGCCAACGACACCAGAAACGCGATCGCCGTGAGGGTCGCGGCGGCCGCGGTGAGGAAGACGGCTATCTCGGCCCACCATATCGCCCGCGTCGGTTGAGTCGTCATGCCGATGTTGTACCTCGCGCATCTGGCCGCTGTACAGCAGGGAAGTACAGCACCCCCCGTGGCCGACCGGCAGCCCCGGGTCACCGGATTTGATCTGCGACACTGGTACAGCCATGCCTAAGCCCGGAGAACTGGCAATGTTAGGGCAGCGACAAGCCCCCCACCAGCGCGTTCGGCGCGGATAGGGGGCCTGGTTCGGGTCACTGGGCCGTCTCTGGGCCGTCAGGCTCGCGCGGGGCCGGCAGGAGCACTCGATCCACGGCCTTCCTCGTACGCTCCTGGCTCGACGGCATGAGGTGCGCGTACACCCGCAGCGTCAACCCAGGGTCGGAGTGTCCCAAGTACTCACTCACGGCCTTGATGCTCTCGCCAGCGTCCAGCAGCACCGAGGCGTAGAAGTGCCTCAGGGCATGCATGCCGTGCTCACGAGCGGACTCGTACTTACCGTCCTCCCCGGCTTCCGCGATCAATCCAGCCGACGCGAGGGCGGGCTTCCAGTCCTGGATGTTGAAGTTGCTGCGCCAGACGAGTCCGCTCGCGGTGTTCGTGAACAGGAGGCGGGCCGACACCTTCGGGCCGTCCGGCTTACGCCACGGCAAGGTGATCTCAACCGGCTTGAAGGCGTCCATGTGGTCCCGCAGGGCCTCAGCGACCGAGGGCGGCAACGGTACGTCCCGCTCCTTGTTGCACTTCGGCGGAGCGAACACGGCCTTGCCCCGGATCAGCTTCACCTGCCGGACCACGCGAATGATGCCGCCATCGAAGTCGAGGGCATCTTCCGCCAGTCCCACGATCTCGCCCTGACGGAGCCCGCACCCAGCACCCACGTCCACCACGGGGCGGTAGCGCTGGGGGAGTGCTGCACGGACCGCATGAACCTGAGCAGGCAGCCACGGCACAACACGGCGCTGCTCGGCGGCCGGCGGGCGGACGGACTTTGCGGAGCACGGATTTCGGGGCAGTAGCCCGTCGTCAACCGCCGCGCTGAGCACGGCCCGTATGTCGCCGTAGATGTTCCGTGCATAGCCGCCACTCACGGCCGGGTCGTTCTCCAGCGCGCTCACCAGGCCCCGGATGTGCTCCGGACGGAATGAGTCCAACGGCCGAGAGCCGATCAGCCGGAACGCGTGCAGGCGTAACCGCTGCTCAACCACGACCTGACTGGCCGGGTCGATGCCGTGCGTCTTGAGCCACTTCTCGGCGTAGCTCTTGAAGGTGATCCGAGCTGCGCGCGGGTCGATGTACCGACCGCGCGACATGTCCGAGGCGATCTCGGTCAGCCACTGCTCAGCGAGGCGCTTTTGTCGGTCCGGGAAGCTCTTGGACTTCTCGGTGCCGTCGGGGCCGACGTACCGGGCCCGGTAGCGCATGCCCGAACCGTGGCGGTCGGTGTTGACCTTGCGGGTCTTGCCGTCCGGGCCGACCTCGGTCCGGCACCAGCGGTCTTGAATGTGGCCGGCCATCAGGCAGCCTCCCCGATCTGGGAGTCGACCCAGGCCCGCACGTCGTTCGGGTCGAAGCGAAGGTGCCGGCCGACGCGGAAGCCGCGGGGCCCGGTGCGCTTGCGGCGCCACTGGTAGACCGTCTCGACGCTGGGAAGCTCGAACATCTCGACCAGGTCCTCAGGGGTCAGGAAACGGTTCGGTAGCTCTGAGGCCATGGTCAGCAATCCCTTTCGTCGGCGAGTTGGTCGCGTAGGGCTTCGCGGGCGGTTTCGCGGTTGAGCTGGAGGTCGCGTGCGATGGTGGCGGCGAGGACGGATTCGCCGGGGGTGTGGCCGTGTCCGGCGTACTGCCAGTCGGCCAGGACCAGGACGGTGTCCGGCTCGCGGTCGTCGAGGCCGAGGGCGGCGTGTTCCTGGGCGGCGCGGTAGTCGGCACGGGCCTGGCGCAGTTCGCCGAGGGTGGTGGAGTAGCGGCGGGACTTGGAGGAGAAGTGGCCGCGGAAGCCGAGCATGTGCGCCCAGGCCCACAGCCGCCGGTCCGGATACAGCGGGTCGAGCCGCTTGCAGGCTTCGATCAGGCGGCGGGTGTGGTCCGGGACGCAGTGGCGGTCGAGTTCGGACAGCTCACCGATGCGCCGGTCCAGGGTGCCGGTGTTCTCGGCCGCCTTGGTCGCGTACTTGGCGACGTAGGAAGCGACGGCCTGTTCGGTGATGTCGGAGCCGTCGCCGAACGCCTTGACCGGCCGGACGTCGAGCTGGGTGCCCCACCGGAAGGCCCGGACCGGTTGGTCCTCGGCGGCCGGGACGGAGACCGAGGTGTAGGAGTGCGCGGCGGCGGCCCGGATCGCGTCGGCGAGCAGCTGCACGGTGGCCCAGGACGGCGAAGCGGTGTCCGGCCCGTCCGGTCCGTCAACGCGGATCACGGCATGGAAGTGCACGGCGCCGCGTTTTTGGAACTCTGCGACCTTGCCGTAGGAGAGCCGGGCGCACTCCTTCAGTTCCCGTTGGGTGAGGCCGGCGCGGGCGGCGATCTCGCGGCGGAGCCGGTTGGTGAAGCGCTGCCAGAGCTGCCCGGCGTGGTTGTTGAACAGCACGGCGCCCGCATAGTCGTAGGTGGCCGGGTCCAGGGCGGTGCCGAGGGCGGGGTCATCGGCAGCGTGGCGGGTGCCGCAGCGGCAGGTGCCATGGTCGGGCCGGTTGTGCACGCGGCCGAACGAGGGCGCGGTGAGGGTGGCGAACACGCGCGGGTGGTCGCGGACAGTGACGGGGATGTCCCGTCGGTCGTCCCCGGCCAAGCCCGCACGGATCAGGTGATACGTGTCGCCCGCGTAGGTCCAGGCGCAGGCGGGGCAGCGGGAGGCGCGGCGGTTGCCGCACGCGACGCGGAGCCGTCCGCCCGGCTCGCCGTCGGTGGTGTAGTGGTGCAGGGTCTGGCCGGTGGTCTTGTCCTTGGTCAGGGTCCAGCCGGTCAGGTGGATGGGGTCGGCGCAGCCGCCGGTGCGGCGGATCTGGTCTTGCCAGCGGTCGAAGCCGGGGGACCCGGCCACCCGCAGCAGATCGCCGAGGGTGACCGGGTCCAGGCCCGCCGGGGTGGCGGTGTCGCTCACGCTGTTACCTCCCGGCCCGCACGACGGCGGCGGTAGGGAGGGCGTGGCCAGTGCCCTGGCAGGTCGGGCAGGTGACACGGAGGGTGGCGCGGGTGCCGTCGGGGTGGCGGGTGCCGGTGGTGATGGCGACGGTGGCGAAGCCGTCGCAGGCGCGGCAGATCCGCGAGGTCGGGGTGTGCTGGGCCATGATGGGCGTTGCCTTTCGGGTCCGGTGGATCGGGAAGGTGGGAAGGCGCCCGGGGCGGCGGTTCTTTGGCGAGAGAGCCGCCCCGGGGGCCGTCAGCGACGCTTGGGGTCCGTGACGATCAGGGAGCGGATCACCAGGGCGCAGATGGCGAGCGAGGCGCCGGTGATGGCGACCGCGAGGAGCATGGAGACCAGGACTGCGCCGACGACCAGGACGACGGCGGTGCCGCCGCCGACGAGGGCGAGCGCGGTACCCGGGGTGAACTGCACGACCGGGCGGGACGGCGCCGGGGCTACCGTCGGCGGGGCGGGGGTCGGGGTGCCGGGGGTGATGGTGGTCGGCTCGACGACGGCGGGCGGGGTGACCAGGCCGGTGGGCTGGGGCATGATCGGGAGCTTGGGCCGGAACATGATCGGCTCTCCTTACTTGACGGCGGTGTCGATGACCGGGGATAGGAGGCTGTCGGCGAGGAGGTAGCCACCGAGCAGCAGCACCAGGACCAGCCACAGCGGCGGGCGGATGAGCTTGACGCCGAGCCAGCCGACGACGATCAGGGCGAACCAGAGCGGGACGTCCATGGCGTTGGCCTCCTAGCGGACCTTGCAGCGGTGGGTGCGGGCGGCAAGCTGAGCGGCGGACTGGGAGGAGTAGTCGGCGGACCAGCCGCAGCCGTCGGAGCTGCACACGGCGGCGTGCTTGGTGGTGCCGTGGCAGTCGCGGTGGGTGCCGATCTGCACCGGGCCGATCCGCATCACGGAGTGGAAGAAGTCGCGGGCGGGCATGTCAGTCGGTCTCCTCTCGGGTCGTGGCCGGGTCGGGGAAGGCGGCGCGGATACCGGCGGCGGTCGCGAGGTCGGCGGTGCGCTGGGCGGCTTCCTCGGCGAGCAGGTGGGCGAGGTAGGGCCGGTTGGCGGCGGTCATCTCGCGGGCGCCGTCGAGGTAGTCGGCAGCGGTCAGGTCGGCCGGGTCACGGGTCACGGGTGCTTCTCCTTCCTGGTCAGGCGAGTTGGGCGGCGATGGCGTCGGCCAGGTGAGGCGGGACGCCGAGGCGGGCGCGCAGGGTGTCGGTGTCGATGCGGGCGCCGGTGCGGGCGTGGTGGTCGTCGGCGACCTTGCGGGCGTGGTCGACCAGCGCGGCCGGGACCGGCACCGCCGGAGGCGGGGTGGGAGCCGGGTCGGCCGGAGCCGGTTCGGCGGTGGGCAGGGCCGGGGTTTCCTCGGGCGCCGGGACCGCGGCAGGTTCGGGCGCCGGGTCCGGCTCAGTGGTGGCGGCCGGTTCGCCTTCCACTTCGGGCACGGGGTCCGGGTCCAGGGCGGCGGGTGCCGGCCGATCCGAGGAGGGGCCCGCGGGTGAGTGGGCGAGGAGGGTGCCGCCCATGAAGGCCAGGGCGGGCCAGGCGGCGACGAGGATGCGCAGCCAGGCGGGGACGTCGTTCAGGTCGAGCAGTCCGGCGGTGGCGACGTTGGCGCCGAGCGAGGCGACCAAGGCGATGACGAACCAGCACCAGGCCAGCCGGGACGGCCCGTTGGTGCGCAGCCGACGCCAGGCGGCGACCAGGAGCAGGTCCACCGAGACCGGATAGGCCCAGGCCTTCCAGCCGTCCTGTCCAGCGGCGGCGGCCAGGTCGTGCAGGTGGGCGAAGGACAGGGCACCGGCGATGACGGCCTGAACAAGCACGGCATCCACACGGAGGGCGGGGCGGGCCATCACGGCTCCTTCCTGTGATCAGGCATGGCAGGGGTAGGGACCCGGCGCGAAGACGGTCGCGCCGGCCGTGGAGGGGAATGGGTCAGGCAGTGGCGGGGGCTGTCTTGGACAGCGGCACGCGGGCCGAGGGCAGCGGGGCGACCGCGGGCCGGTAAGCCGCCAGGGCGGACAGCTCGGGGGTGAGGTCGGCGTGCCGGTTGCAGGTGTTCACGGCTTGGCGCAGCGAGGTGTGCGGGGCGCGGATGCGGGCCCATCCGCCGGTGGAGTCACCGGTGACGGCGACGCCGGGGGTGTCGGTGGGGATCTGGATCGCGGCCAGCACAGCATCCGGGGCGATGTCGCCGAAGGCCATGTTCGCCGAGGCTTCGTCGTTGACCCGGTGTGCGGTGCGGCCGGTGAGCTGGGCGCGGAGCATGGTGATGCCCTTGCCGAGTTCGGAGCCGAAGCGCTGCCCGCAGACCTCCAGGTAGATGCCGGCGGCGCGGCCGAGCTGGGCGAGCCGGGCCAGGGCGGTGATGATCCGGTCCCGGCGCTTCTCCTCCTCCTTGGTGGCGAAGAGGGCGAGTTCGGCGACCTCGTCGACCAGGACCACGATCGGCACCGGCCGCACATCTTCGGGCAGGTCCCAGATGTCGGCGGCGATCTCCGCATCCGGCACATCCGCGGTGATCCGCTGCTCGGCCCGGATGAGCTGATACACCTCCTCCATGTGCGTGACGAGCGCTTCCAGCAGCTCCAGCGCGGTGTCCGGGTTGTCGGCCAGCGCGGAGAACCGGCGGGCCAGCGGGAACAGCTCCACCCCCTGCTTGCAGTCGATGCCCACCAGAGCCACCTTCTGCGGAGCGAGCGCGGCGACTAGGTTGCGCTGATAGACCGACTTGCCGGACTCCGTGGCGCCGAGGGTCAGGCCATGCGGGACGGCCCGGTAATCGCGGTAGTGCACCGAACCGTCCTCGCGCAGGGCGACCGGGACCCGCATCGGGCGGGCGTCGTCCCGGGCGGGCATCTGCACCCGCTTGAGCACGTCGTAGCCAGTCATCCGCAGCTCGACCACGCCGGAGCGCAGCTCACGGGAGGTGACGCCGTACAGGGCGAAGGAGTGCCGCAGCCGGTCACACGAGGCGGCCACGTCGAAGGCGTCCTGACCTGGCCGGAGCTTGAGCCGCAGCACCAGGCCGGTCCGGGTCACCTTCACGCGCAGGATGCGCGGGGCACGCGGAGCGGGAACTGGCCGGTTGGTCACCCGCGCCACGGTGAGGCGCCAGCGGGGGGCCGGGACCGTCAGGCCGCAGGCGTCCATGACCGTGCCGTAGCGGACCAGGACCCGCAGGGCGGCGAGGGTGGCCCCGAGGGTCAGCCAGTACCAGGCGGGGTGCCGCCACCGCAGGAGACCCGCAGCGGCGACGACCAGCACCAGGGCGACGATCAGCCAGGTCATGGCTCAGGCCGCCTTCGAGGCCGAGCCCGCAGCGGCCAGCGAGGTGACGGCGACCGCGCGGAAGGCGATGCCGTGCCGCTTCTGGCCGTTGAACTCGTTCTCCCACGCCGAGGCGACCAGGCCGGTCAGCGCGACGGGGGTGCCCATGGTCAGGTCCTCGGAGACGCCGGGCTGCGGGACGGTGAGCTTGAGGATCTCGACCTCGTCGGGCGTGGAGAACATGACCTCCACGACCATCAGGGTGACGCCGTCCTTGTCAAGGGCGATCTCACCGGTACGGCGGTCCTTCACCTTCGGCTGCGGGGCCTTGGCAACCATCACGGTGGCGTTGGAGGTGTCGACGGGAATCTGACGCATGATGGAACTCCCTTTCGGAGGGGTGGGAGCGGCGTACTTGCTTGGCGATGGGTCGCCGCTCCTGTGCGTTGGCGGAAGCCCGCAGCGCAGCCGCAGGCTTTGCGCGCTCTCATCTGGTGCGCACCAGTAGGTTGCATCTGGTGCGCACCAGATGTCAAGCGCTGTCGCAGCTCGGGCGCCTCAACTGCCCTTGCGGCGACAGTTCCAGGGAAGCGCCCACGCCAACGCTCCGGTAGCCAACAGGGGTTAACAGGAGTCTGGTTAACCCCTGACGACCTGCGTTGATGTGAGGCATGCTGCTGTTACGGCTCAACACCCATACGCAGGACGGCACTAGGCGATGAGCGGGCTCAAGTCAGCAAGGAACGCGCGTGAGTGGTCACAGGAGCGCCTAGTTCGAGAGATCGAACGCCATGCGCGCCAACACATGCTCACCGTGGCATCGACGGCGAGTCTGCGGGTGTACGTCTCGGAGTGGGAGAACGGCCGGCGCCCCATCTCCGCGCGGTACGCGAAGATCCTTCGTGTCCTGCTCGGTGTCACGGACGACGAGCTGACCGGCAAGCCGGAGGCGTCGCCTGCCGTCCCCGCGGCTGACGGTTACGACGAACTCATGAGCCGTATCGATGCGGCCCGCAGCGTCAGTCTGACGATGGTCGAGACGTTCATGGACCAAACGGAGCTACTCCGGACCATGGACCGGCAGCTGGGTGCCGCGAGTCTGGTCGACCAGATGACCGCGCATCTGTCGACCCTTGAAGACGCTCTCACGTTCGCCGTGCTTCCCGAGGCTCGACGCCCGGTCGCCCGAGCGTTGGCCGGGGCGGCGACCCTGGCCGCCTGGCAGGCGCTCGACGTCGGCGCGGTTGAACGAGCCTGGCGGCACTACGAGCTGGGCAAGCGAGCGGCTCAGGAAGCCGAAGAACCGATGTACCTGGCCCACGCCACGGCAGAGCAGGCGTACGTACTTTGCGACGCCGGACGCCCATCCATGGCGATCGGGCTGATACGGGACGCGCAGCGACTCGGCGGCAAGGCCATGTCCCCACGTCTCAGGGCCTGGCTGTATGCCGCCGAAGCCGAGATCTGTGCCCGGTCCGGGCTCCAGGACGAGTGCCGACGGGCGCTTGACAACGCAGTGCGGTGCCTGCCGCCGGGAGAAGAGGCCCGGGACCCAGACATGCTGAGCATTTTCCTGAACGCGGGGCACCTTGCCAGGTGGCGCGGTAACGCGCTGGCGCTGATAGGTGATGACGACGCGGTGAGCAACCTCTACTCCGCGCTGGAGACGGCCGACCCGACGTTCATACGGGCATCGGCCGGACTGCGCTGCGATCTCGCGCAGGCACACCTTGCCCGCGGCGAGTACGACCAGGCGCACGAGCATCTGCGGCAGGCCCGATTGGTGGCGAGCCGGACCGGGTCAGTGCGCCATCGACGGCGGATCGAGCAGCTCACCCAGCGGTTGTAGGCGAAGCGCCGGCGCCCCGGGAGGCGAGCACGTGCAGCAGGGCGACGAGGGTGCCCGAACCCATGAGTTCGCCGCGTGCCATCAGGCCGGGAATGTCGGCGAGGGGTACCCAAGCAATGTGCCCAGCTTCCTCAAGATCGGTCGGTTCGCCTACCAGCTTCGCGCCCTGGCCCACGTAGATCTCATGCGGTGAGTCGACCATGCCGACCATGGGCTGATAGGTGACCACGCGCTCCAGGGAGTTGGGCCGCCAGCCGGTCTCTTCCTCGAACTCACGCATGGCCGTCTGCAAGGGATCTTCTCCCTCGTCGACGATCCCCCCGGGGAGCTCCCAGCCGAAGGACTGCGGGACGAAGCGGTAGCGCCACATCATCAGGACGCGGTCCTGGTCGTCGATGACGGCGGCGATGGCCACGTGGTGCAGGCGTACGACGTGATGTTCGAAGCGCTTCACGCCGGGCGGCTCGACGTCGACGAGGGCGAGCTTCACCCAACGGTTGTCGTACAGCGTCCGCTCACCATGGATCTGCCAGGGCTCGACATCTGTCGGCGCCTCGGTCGTCACGGACCGATCAGGGACACGGTAGGAACTGCGGCCGTGCACCTCGACGACGTGCTCAGCCACGAGCTTGGCCAACACCTGGCGCAGTGCCGTACGGCCGATGCTCAACTCTTCTGACAGGGTCCGCTCGGACGGGAGCCTGGAACCTGGCGAGTACTTGCCCGTCGCGATCCACTCGCGAATCGTGCGGTACACCCGCTCCGACTTGGGTCCCATCCGCTGAGCACGCTCCCGTTGCCTAGTTGTCCTGGTCGATCCCAGCGTAGCCACCTACTCACGTGAGTAGGTAGTCCCGATGGAGACGGCCAACAGCCAGGAGCGCGGTAAGACTTTCTCTACTTCATCAAGGCCCGCGCACGGCGCGGGCGCGCGCCGCCTCTGCGGCGCGGCCTGCCTCCTGTCTTCGCCCCGGCTGGCCGCGCCCGGCGGCGCGCTCGGCGGCTGCGGGCATGAAGTGGGGAGATACCCTCTGTGGCTGGGGCGGTCGGCTCCACGGCTTTAGGCAGCCACTTTGGGGCGAGCCTCTAAGATCATGGCCCCAACGTCGTGCTTTAACGGGCAGGTCCACAGACCGCCCGACTCGCCATGAGCTTACGGGGCCATGATCACTCGCCCCAAAGCAGCTCCAGCCCAAAGCCGCTCCGCCAACCTCAGAATGGGTCCGTAAGGTCGTCAATGAGGGAATCGATAACGGCGTTAGCGTTCCGCGCACTGTTCATCGCGACGCGAAATAGCTCTGCGATACCATCGGCCACTAGACCACCGCCAGCGGAGCGAATTTCCTCGACTACCTGCCCTTGATCGCCGCGAATTTGCAGCATAAAAGGGAAGGTGCCATCGCCGTCCTGGCTCCAAATAATGACAGTCCCTCGCGTCAAGGACAGGGAATAGGTGTCCTCCGTGGGAGCAGACTGCGTGCTCGTACTGGTCCACTCGACCTTCTCAGCCTCTGTGGCGCTGATCAGCGAGTTAATGAGCGTCAGCAGTTTCTCCTGATCAACTGCCATTTCCGACCCCTCCTGCCTGCATCCCCAGCGCGGATGTCATTGCACCCAAGGCGCTGATTACCTTACCCACGGACTGCCGCGCGGTTTTAGTAATGGCCACAATATCTGGCGAATCGACCTCAATAAGCTTTGATTTCGCAGACGCCGCAGCAGAGATCGACGCTTGCAGCGAAATGATCATTTCCCTCTGGGAAGGATCAGCGTCATCGAGCAACCCTCTGACTTGACCAGCTTGCCAACGCCACGTCGAAAGCCAAGAAATCGTAAGGTCTAGCGATCGATCCCTCACAGATCGTTCCAGCTGCTCTTCCGCCCTATGGAGTTGCGGAAGAAGCACCAGGAGCGAAGCCTTGCTTATACTTTCGCGAACATTCTCGGCTGCTAACTGCGCAGACTCTGCGGCATTTTTCGCCTTGTAGGTTTGATAAATGGTAATGCCGAACCCGATGGATGCAAAAGGAATTGCAGTCCATGTGGACGCGGCGTCGACTACGGAGTAAAAAGACATGTCCTCGCGCCCTATTTGGTCACCCTCCCACAGCACGACGCGCTGATCGTACCGTCAGGACTGCGATCGCGCCCCTCTAGTGCAAGAGGGGGCCACGGGGACAGTGTCGGGGCCATCTGATAGCGCGGCAGCCGATACACGCTGCGGCGCCCATCGCGGGGGCCAGGTCGATGCCAGGACCGTTCATCGATCTCCGCATGCGCATGCTCACTGAAGCGCCCTCCCGGGCCGTCCCGGGGCTGTGGAAGGGCGCTCGTTGGTGACCAACGCCGACAGCAGTTCAGAGCGGTGATCGAGTGGGCGGCCGCAGGTCACGGCCGCACGTGATCAGTTGTGGCTGTTCTGAGGAACGAGTATCTGCGGCTGCGCCCTGGCCGGATCGCCCCCTTGTGCACCCTTCGTGTGCGTGTCACACAGTAGAGAGGCGCGGTGATCGGGCGGAGGGGGACGCTGCATGTCTGTGTCGGGTGACCAACCGGCAGTGCCGTCGGCCTGGGCAATCGAGCGGTTCGGGCAGCAGGCCGGCCCGCTTGCCGCGGCGGTTCCGGTGCAACTGGCCAAGGCGCACGCGAAGGCTCATGCCGCGCACCTCGCCGCTGGGCTGAAGAAACGGAGTCCGTACGGTGTCGCCCTCGCAGGGGTCGTACGCGAAAACCTGGCCGAGACGGCACGGGAGCTTGGGGAGTCCGTGCGAGACGTGCGTGGGTACGAGTATGCGGTGATCAATGATCACGCACTCTTTCCCTTTAGGTACGCAGACAAGCCGAGGCCCCCTGACCGCGCCCGGTTGCCCTCCAACGCGTCGCCCACTCGCCGTCGACTGTTCCGGGCCCACGGGCCGCAGTCTCCGGACGGGCTGTTCGAGATCGACGGCGGCCTGACCACGGAGGAGTACCTGGGGCTGCACGAAGCGTTCGAGGAACTGGGGGCCTCCACGAGGCTCGTCTGCGTGTTCTTCACGGCCGACGCCGAGAACGGCATCCACGTCATCCACTGGGGGGAGGCTCACCTCGAACCGGACCGCACCTTCACGTGGCCCTACAGGGAACAGCTCCCGGTCGCCCCCGTGCCGCTTGAGTGACGGGCAGCGTCG
Source organism: Streptomyces sp. NPDC047453 (assembly GCF_040643155.1). Taxonomy (NCBI): domain Bacteria; kingdom Bacillati; phylum Actinomycetota; class Actinomycetes; order Kitasatosporales; family Streptomycetaceae; genus Streptomyces; species Streptomyces sp. NPDC047453. The sequence continues at coordinate 12,132 of NZ_JBEYTS010000048.1, forward strand.
TCGCTGCCTGACGGACGCCGGAAACGAGTCGTCTGATTCCTGGGCCGTCCCTGGGCCGTCCGAGGCCTCCCGAGGTCGACCAACGGCGACCGACAGTGACAGACGAGCCACCGCCGCCAGCAGTGAAACCCCAGGTCAGCGCCCTCAGGCCTGACGGGTTTCCGCGTAGGGGTGGCGGTACGGCAAGATGGGGCGTTTCTTTCCGCGAAAGTGGGCGCCGCTCCGAGCCTGAGTTCACGCCTGGTCTCTTCACATGCCGCCTTCTGTGCGACGATCACGCTGCACGGGAAGGGAGCGGTGCATGTCTCAGGACCGGAAACAATCCCTGGTTGAACGCCCCGGTTACATGGTGCTGAGCCTCGTCTGGTTCGGGTGGACGGCCGCCAGTACAGCTAGTCCGCTGTGGGTCCGCCTTGGAGGGCTGGTGGGCTTCGTTGCCTGGGCTGCGCTCCTGCTGCGTCATGTTGTCAGACACCGCCAGACACGCAAGTCCCGCCCATCCTGACATCCACGGCTGACATCAACGCGGCCGGACGGTGGCATACGCCGGCGTTACTGCCCGGCCATCACACTGGGCGACGACGCCCCCAGGGGCAGGTGTGGATCGAACTCCTAAAGCGGGTGTCGTGCGGCTCATTGGCCGCGGTGGTGACGCCCGCAGCGCGCAGCCCCGTGCTATTCGGCCAGGTAGCCAAGTCCATGATCCGTCGGCCGGGTAGTCACAGATCCACCCCTCACCTGCCACTCGACCTGTTGAGCCACCTCGCTGCTGGCTACAAAGAGTCCGCGAACCCGGTCCCCGTCCTCGTCGGAAGCAGGGATCGCGGCTATGGACCGCAGTTGCTCCATGAACCAGTCCACAGCCGACTCACGAACATCGCCGCCGTAGAACACGTAGTAGGTCCAGTTGAAGTGGCGGGCCGGAAAGCCCCAGCCGCCGCTGTAGTGCCCGTCAGAATGCCCCGCGATCACTTGACGGACGGCGGCGAGCTGCTGCTCGTCGCACTCCAGCCAGCCCCTGATGGAGACGAAAACGCCCATCTTGTCGCCCTCCCATTGGACCAGCATCACCGTGCCTGCCAAGAGCCGATCTTCCGTGGGAATCGTAGGCGCACCCCCACGCGGGCCGGGCCGACAGCAACGCTGACGGCAACGAGGGCGAACGACGGCGGCTCCCACTAGCCCGCCGCGGCGGTGGCGCAAGCCTGTCGGCCTGAGGTACGAGGGGTCCGCCCGCATCTTCTAAGCACCGGTCCCAGGGCGTCATGATCTGCCGATGGATGAGTACGCCTGGCCCGCGGTCCCTGAAGTGCCGGCCGCGGACTTGGTGCGGGAGAGCTGGGAGGCAACCGTCGCGGCTCTGCCCGTCGAGGCCCGGATCACCGGGGAGGTCATCGGTCGCCAGCGCTTCGGGGTCTTCATACGTATAGACGGCGTGCCGTACGCCATAGCGCTGGCGGAGATCACGGCCATGCCGCTCGGGATGGACCTCCCAGCCCTCAGGGCCTTCGTCAGTGGGGAGGTCATCTGGCACGCCGCCCACAACCACCAGGTCAAGGTCCAGCTCGATGAGTGGCGGGCCGCCGACGAGTGATCTTCGCTGGGCCGTCTCTGGGCCGTCCGAGGCTGCTCAGGGGCGACCGGTGACGACCACTAACGACAGTCGTAGCGACCGGCAGCCGCAGGTCACCGGATTTGATCTGCGACACTGGTACAGCCATGCCTAAGCCCGGAGAACTCACTTTCGTCGCCCCGCGCGGTGCCAAGAAGCCGCCGCGGCACCTTGCCGATCTGTCGCCTGCCGAGCGCAAGGAGGCCGTCGCCGCGATCGGCGAGAAGCCGTTCCGTGCCAAGCAGCTCGCGCAGCACTACTTCGCGCGGTACGCGCACGACCCGGAGCAGTGGACCGACATCCCCGCCGGATCCCGCGCCAAGCTCCAGGAGGCGCTGCTTCCCGAGCTGATGACGGTCGTACGGCATCTGTCGACCGACCAGGGGACCACCCGCAAGACGCTGTGGCGCCTGTTCGACGGCACGCTCGTGGAGTCGGTGCTCATGCGCTACCCGGACCGGGTGACCATGTGCATCAGCTCGCAGGCGGGCTGCGGCATGAACTGCCCGTTCTGCGCCACGGGACAGGCCGGGCTCGACCGGAACCTGTCCACCGCCGAGATCGTGCACCAGATCGTGGACGGGATGCGCGCCCTGCGGGACGGAGAGGTCCCCGGTGGTCCCGCTCGCCTGTCGAACATCGTTTTCATGGGCATGGGCGAGCCGCTCGCCAACTACAACCGCGTCGTCGGCGCCATCCGCGCCCTGACCGACCCCGAGCCGGACGGGCTCGGCCTGTCCCAGCGCGGGATCACCGTCTCGACGGTGGGCCTGGTCCCGGCCATCCACCGGTTCTCCGACGAGGGCTTCAAGTGCCGGCTCGCCATCTCCCTGCACGCACCGGACGACGAACTGCGCGACACGCTCGTCCCGGTCAACACGCGGTGGAAGGTACGCGAGGTGCTCGACGCCGGATTCGAGTACACCGCCAGGTCCGGGCGCCGGCTGTCCATCGAGTACGCGCTGATCCGGGACATCAACGACCAGGCGTGGCGCGGCGACCGGCTCGGCCGGCTGCTCAAGGGCAGGCCGGTGCACGTCAACCTCATCCCGCTGAACCCGACGCCCGGCTCCAAGTGGACCGCGTCCCGCCCCGAGGACGAGAAGGCGTTCGTCGAGGCGATCGCCGCCCACGGTGTGCCGGTGACCATCCGGGACACCCGCGGTCAGGAGATCGACGGCGCCTGCGGTCAGCTGGCTGCCACCGAAAGGTAGCCGGACGGTAGGCTGATACCGCACACATCTTCATATTCCGACAGGGGAGCGCCACAGCGCTGAGAGTGCGGCACCGGCCGCAGACCCTCTGAACCTCGCCCAGGTCATTCTGGGTAGGAAGTTCGGTCATCACTCAAGCTGTTGTGCCCTGCCCGGGTGTCCCTCGCGGATCCCGGGCAGGGCCGCGTCTCTTCCTGGCCAACCCCCAGGAGGACTTCAGTGCACACCAAGACGTTCGCTGTCGTGGCGGTCGGGCTCGGCCTGGTCACGCTGTCGGCGTGCGGTTCGTCGCCGGGCGACAAGAGTTCGGCCGGCTCCAGGACGGTGACCCTGGTCAGCCACAACTCGTGGGCCGCCTCCAAGAGCGTCATCGCGGACTTCGAGAAGAGCTCCGGCTACAAGGTCAAGGTCCTCGAGGACGGCGACGCCGGCCAGGCGGTCAACAAGGCCATCCTCACCAAGGACAACCCGCAGGGTGACGTCTTCTTCGGCGTCGACAACACGCTGCTGTCGCGCGCCCTGGACAACGGGCTGTTCCAGTCGTACGAGCCGAAGGGTTCGGACCTGATCCTGCCGCAGTACCGCGTCGACGAGGCGAAGCACCGGGTCACGCCCATCGACACCGGCGACATCTGCGTCAACTACGACAAGAAGTACTTCGCCGACCACAAGCTGACCCCGCCCGCCTCGTTCGACGACCTGGTCAAGCCGGAGTACAAGAACTTCCTCGTCACCGAGAACGCCGCCACCTCCTCACCCGGCCTCGGCTTCCTGCTCGGCACCGCCGCCCAGTACGGGGACAAGGGCTGGCAGGACTACTGGAAGAAGCTCAAGGCCAACGGCGTCAAGGTCGTCGACGGCTGGGAGCAGGCCTACAACCAGGAGTTCTCCGGCTCCGCCGGCGGCCGGAAGGCCAAGGGCGACCGTCCCCTCGTCGTCTCCTACGCCTCCTCGCCGCCCGCCGAGGTCATCTACGCCGACCGGCGGCCGAAGACCGCGCCGACCGGCGTCGCGCAGGGCACCTGCTTCCGTCAGGTCGAGTACGCCGGACTGCTGAGCAACGCCCGGAACACCGAGGGCGGCAAGGCCTTCCTGGACTTTCTGGTCACCAAGAAGTTCCAGGACGACATGCCGCTGAACATGTTCGTCTACCCGGTGCGCGAAGGCGCCCAGGTGCCCCCGGAGTTCGTGCAGTACGGCCCCCAGGCCAAGGACCCCGAGACCATGGCCCCCGCCGAGATCGCCGCCAACCGTGACCAGTGGGTCAAGTCGTGGACCTCGCTCGTCCTCAGGTAGGCCGCGGACGCGGCCGCCGGACGGGGAACGCGGCGCGGCTCGGTCTCATGGCCGTGCCCGTCGCGTTCTTCGCGGTGTTCTTCGCCTACCCCGTGGCCGCGATCGTCCGGCGCGGCCTGGAGGCCGACGGGGCCTGGCAGTTGGGGCGGATCGCCGATGTGCTCGGACAGTCCGACATCCGGCACGTCCTGTGGTTCACCACTTGGCAGGCGCTCGCCTCCACCGTGCTCACCCTGCTCGTCGCCCTGCCCGGCGCCTATGTCTTCGCGCGCCTCGACTTCCCCGGCCGGCAGGTTCTGCGGGCCGTCGTGACCGTGCCGTTCGTGCTGCCCACGGTCGTGGTCGGCACCGCGTTCCTCGCGCTGGTCGGGCGCGGCGGCCTGCTCGACGAACTGTGGGGCGTACGGCTGGACACCACGGTCTGGGCGATCCTGCTCGCCCACGTCTTCTTCAACTACGCCGTCGTCGTACGGACCGTGGGCGGTCTGTGGGCGGGGCTCGACCCGCGCCAGGAGGAGGCGGCCGGGATGCTCGGCGCCTCGCCACTCGCAGCCTGGCGCAAGGTCACCCTGCCCGCGCTGGCGCCCGCGGTCGCCGCCGCCGCACTCATGGTCTTCCTGTTCACGTTCACCTCCTTCGGTGTGGTGCAGATCCTCGGCGGCCCCACCTTCTCCACCCTCGAGGTGGAGATCTACCGACAGACGTCCGAGATCTTCGACCTGGCCACCGCCGCGGTCCTGACGATCCTCCAGTTCGCCGCGGTGGGCGCGATCCTCGCCGTGCACGCCTGGACCGTACGGCGACGCGAGACCGCGCTGAAGCTGGTGGACGCCTCGCTGACCGCCCGCCGCCCGCGCGGCGCCGGGCAGTGGACGCTGCTGGCCGGGGTCCTCGCCACCATCGCCGTCCTCGTCGTGCTGCCGCTCGCCGTGCTGGTGCAGCGGTCGCTCACCGCGCCCGGGTTCGGCTACTACAGGGCGCTGACGAACGCGGACGGCGGCACCTTCCTGGTCGCGCCGATCGACGCCCTCGGCACCTCCCTGAGCTATGCCGCCGCGGCGACCGCCATCGCCGTGGTGATCGGCGCGCTCGCCGCCGCGGCCCTCACCCGCCTCCCCCATTCTCGCCTTCGCTCCCACGGGGGGACCCCCATCGCGGGCCGGCTCGTACGCGGCTTCGACGCGCTGCTGATGCTGCCGCTCGGGGTCTCCGCGGTGACCGTCGGCTTCGGCTTCCTGATCGCCCTCGACCGCCCGCCGCTGGACCTCAGGCAGTCCTGGATCCTGGTCCCGCTGGCACAGGCCCTGGTCGGCGTGCCCTTCGTCGTACGGACCATGCTGCCCGTGCTGCGCGCGGTGGACGTACGGCTGCGGGAGGCGGCGGCCGTGCTCGGGGCCTCGCCGTGGCGGGTGTGGCGTGAGGTCGACCTGCCCCTGGTACGGCGGGCACTGCTGATCGCCGCCGGGTTCGCCTTCGCGGTGTCACTGGGGGAGTTCGGGGCGACCGTGTTCATCGCGCGGCCCGACCGTCCGACGCTGCCGGTTGCCGTGGCGCGGTTGATCGGCCGGCCCGGCGACCTCAACTACGGCCAGGCGATGGCCCTTTCGACGATTCTGATGGTGGTGTGCGCGGTGGCGCTGCTGGTGCTGGAACGCCTGCGCACCGACCGGAGCGGGGAGTTCTGAGATGCTGCTGAGCCTTGAGGCCGCGACCGTGCGCTTCGGTGGGCGCGCCGCACTGGACGCGGTCGACCTGTCGGTCGCCGAGCACGAGATCGTGTGCGTGCTCGGACCCAGCGGCAGCGGCAAGTCGACCCTGCTGCGCGCGGTGGCCGGGCTTCAGCCGCTGGAGTCCGGGCGGGTACTGCTGGACGGGCGGGACCAGGCGGGGGTGCCGGTGCACCGGCGCGAGGTGGGGCTGATGTTCCAGGACCACCAGCTGTTCCCGCAGCGGGACGTGGCCGGCAACGTCGGCTTCGGGCTGCGGATGCACGGCGCGGCGAGGAGCGAACGGGACGCCCGAGTCGGGGAGTTGCTGGAGCTGGTCGGGCTGCCCGGTGCCGGGCGGCGGGCCGTGGCCGCGCTCTCCGGCGGGGAGCAGCAGCGGGTGGCCCTCGCCCGGGCGCTCGCCCCCCGGCCGCGGCTGCTGATGCTGGACGAGCCGCTCGGCCAGCTCGACCGCTCGCTGCGGGAGCGTCTCGTCGTCGAACTGCGGGAGCTCTTCGGGCGGTTGGGCACCACCGTGCTCGCCGTCACGCACGACCAGGGCGAGGCCTTCGCGCTCGCCGACCGGGTCGTGGTGATGCGGGACGGCCGGATCGCCCAGTGGGGCACGCCACTCGAGGTGTGGCAGCGGCCGGCCGACGCCTTCGTGGCCCGTTTCCTCGGCTTCGAGAACGTGGTGGAGGCGAACGTGGAGGGCGAGGTGGCGGTCACCCCGTGGGGCAAGGTGCCGGTCCCCGGCGGCTCGGCCCAGGGCACCCGCACCCTCCTCGTCCGGCCCGCCGGAGTCCGCCTCGTCCCCACCGCCGAGGGACTGCCCTGCGCGGTGACCGCCCGCACCTTCAAGGGCACCCACGTCACCGTCCACCTCCAGCCCGACAACGCCCCCCGCCTGGAAGCGGCCTGCGCCCTGCGCGCGGCACCGGAGGTCGGGGACGAGGTGGCCGTGGAGTTCGACACGACCGAAATCGTGGTGCTTGATCGACCGCAGGACACTTAGTAGTGCTTCGTTACGTTGGGTGATCTCGCCTGGTGGTGGGCACCTTCCCGGTATGAGGCTGGGGGAGGTGGAACGGCGCTGGAGGTGCTCGGCGAGCGGGAGCTGCTGGAGTTCTGGCTGGCGCGGGCGACCTTCGAGTGAACGACCGTGGCCCGCCCCCGAGTTCGGGGGCAGGCCACGGGTGGTGCGCTGGTGGGGCGTCAGCTGTTGCTGTTCGCTCCACGGCGGCGCATGCCGAAGAAGACCGCGCCACCGCCGACGACGACCAGGGCGGCCGCGATGCCGGCGATCATGCCGGTGTTGGAGTCGGCACCGGTCTCGGCCAGGTTGGAGTCACCGACGGCGGGCGACGGAGCGTTGTTCTCGGCGCCGGCGGGAGCGGTGGTGCTCTCCGAGGCGGACGCGGTCGGGGCCGCGGACTCCGACCCCGACTCCGACGGCGACTCCGACTCCGACTCCGTTGCCGACGGGGCCGGCGTCTCGGGGGCGGACGGCGTGGCCGGAGTGCTCGGGGTCTCCGTCTTGCAGGCCGTGGACGGAGTGGTCAGGTTCGGCTTGATGTCCTCGTTGACCAGCTTTCCGTCCTTGCCGGCCTTGACGTGGATGCGGTAGGTGGCGTTCGGCTGCCAGTCCTCGGCGAAGGCGATCGTGGTGCCCTCACGGGAACCCTTCACCGTGAGCTCACCGACCTCACGGGCGTCGGCGCCGTTGTTCTGGAGGAACACGGAGACGACGGCCTCGGTGCGAGAGGGGTCCTTGTCGGTGACGACGATGACGCCCTTCTCGCCGTCGCACTTGGCTTCGGCGGAGAACTCCTTGATGTTGCAGGCGAGCGCGTTGCCCGCGGCGCCGAGAGCGAGAGCGGCGGACGCGGAGGCGACACCGAGGATGCGCACGGTGCGTGCGGTACGACGGGATATGGACAAGATGGCCACTGTGCCCTTCACGGGATGCCCAATTGCGGGGGGTTTAAGGGGTGTTGGGGGCAACGACGAGGTTGAGCTCCCAGTAACCCCAGGAGGCTCAGATTTATAAGCGCTCCGACGGGAGTGTCAATCCGTCAGCCTCCCAACGGCGTTGACTTTACCTCATTATTAACTACGCAAATGTTTCAACGTGTTGGCATGAGTCTGGGCGGGTGCCCACGCACCCGCCCAGATCGCTCCTGGCCTCCCCCCGTGGGCTCAGCCCTGCACCGCCGCCGGGTCCATCCACATGACCTCCCAGGTGTGGCCGTCGAGGTCGTCGAAGGAGCGGCCGTACATGAAGCCCTGGTCCTGGGCCTCGTCGGTTGCGGTGCCGCCGGCCGCGACCGCCTTCCGCACCAGTTCGTCGACCTTCTCGCGGCTCTCCGCGCTCAGGCAGATCAGCACCTCGCTGGACTTCGTCGAGTCCGCGATCTCCTTCTTGGTGAAGGTGGCGTAGTGCTGCTTGCTGAGCAGCATCGCGATGATCGTGTCGCTGATGACGACGCAGGTGCATTCGTCGGTGGAGAACTGGGGGTTGATGGTGTAGCCGAGATCGGTGAAGAACTTCCTGGACGCGGCCACGTCGTTCGTCGCCAGGTTCACGAAGATCATCTGCTGGTACATGGCGGGGTCTCTCCCATCGCGGTTCGTTGCCGTTCACAGGGGTAGACCCGGGGTCCGCGCGGAACTCATCGGCGGCCCCGGGATTTCTTTGACACGTCTTCTGCGGGGTCGGCCGGCCGGTGGCTCAGGGGACCAGCGGCAGGGCGGCGAGATCGGCGACCACCAGGGTCAACGGGACGAACAGGGCCAGCAGGGCGCCGCAGCGCAGGAGGGCGGCGGAGCGCAGCATCGTGGCCGGCGCGCCGAGCCGCAGCAACGCGGCGATGGCGTCGGCACGGGACTGCCTCGCCTCGACGGCGGCGATCAACAGGGTGGCCACGGCGCAGCCGGCGACGAGCAGCGTGCCCAGTGTCGTCAGCGGGCCGAGCGCCCGGGCGGTGCCGTCGTAGGCCGCGATCATGGCGTACGTCCCCGACGCCACCGCGCAGACCACGCCCAGCGGGCGGCCGACGCGGCCCGCCTCCTCCATCAGGACGCGCCCGGCCAGGAGGCGCAGGGCGCCCGGGCGCGCGGACTGGAGCACACGGCCGCACAGGTGGGTGAGCCCGGGGCCGGCCAGGGCGAGGCCGAGGGCGGTCATCAGCCAGCCGATGAGGACCGGGGCGGAGCCGGCCGCAAGGCCGCCGGGGAGGGCCGGACCGGGGGCGGCGCCGGGTGTGGTGGACCGTCCGGCGTACGCCTCCACGGTCAGGCCGGCGGCGAGTACGGCGATGCCCCAGGGGAGCCCGGTGGGCGGTTGCCGCGGGGCCGGGGGCCGGTGGGGATCCGGGTCGTCGTGCGCGGGTTCGTGACCGGCGTCCTCCGGGTCGCCGGACAGGGCGTCCCCGGTCGGATCGGCGCCGGACAGGTCGGCCCTGGGCGGGTCGTCCCCGGTCAGGGCGTCCTCGGTCCGCGCCGTGCCGTCGGCCGTGTCCTGGGGCCGGACCGCGCATGCCGCAGCCGACCGGCCCCCTGCCGCCGATCGGCTCTGTCGCCCGGCGGTCCCGTCGCCGAGGCGTGCCCCGAACCGGCCGTACGCCCCGAACGTCTCCCGCGTACCGGTGCGCCGGTACGCCCCGAAGCGGCCGTACTTCCGGCCGGTGTTCCGGGCCGCCGTGGGCCGCGACTCCCGGGGGCACAGCACCAGCGCGACCGCCACCGAGGCGAGGACGGGGACGACGGCCAGCAGCGTCAGCACCGCCGGCACCGGCAGCGGCTCCCCGGCCGCCAGGAACGCGGGTGCCGCGCCGTCGAACGGCAGTTCCGTACCGTCGCCGCGCAGGTACATGAAGAGCAGCAGCGCGAGCAGCGAGCCGAGTCCGCAGGCCAGGGCGGTCGTGGCCGCCGAGACGGCCATCAGGCGGCCCGGACCGAGGCCGAGCGCCGACAGGCCCGGCCGGGGACGGGTCCCCGGGTCGGTGCGGGCCACCGCGACCGCCAGGTACACCGTCGCCGCCAGGGGCAGCACGCACCAGGACAGCCGCAGGGCCGCCGCGGCAGAGTGCTCCGGGTGGCCGAGCGCGTAGCCGAGGCTGGACAGCAGCAGGAAGCTCGTGCCCGCCGACGCGGCCGCGACTGTCACGCGGCGCAGCTGGACGCCCGGGCGGGCGACGCGGATCAGACGGAGAGCGAGCACGCGGCCCGGCCTTCCGCGGTGTCGCCGACCGGGGGCAGGTGCACGGTCTTCACGCACCGCCCGTCGAGCATCGCCACCGTCCGGTCCGCGAAGGCCGCGGTCCCCGGGTCGTGGGTGGCGAGCACGACCGTGATGCCGTGCGAGCGGGCGGCGGTGGTGAGCGTGCGCAGCACGTGGGCGCGGTCGGCGCGGTGCAGCGGGGCCGTCGGCTCGTCGGCGAACAGCACCGTGGGGGAGGGGGCGAGCGCGCGGGCGATGCAGACGCGCTGCCGCTCGGCCTGGCGCAGCCGGTGCGGGCGCATACGGGCCAGGTCGCCGATGTCGAGGCGCTCCAGCCACTCCAGGGCGGCCACCTTGGCCCGCCGCCGGCTCGTGCCGCGCAGCATCAGGGGCAGGGCCGTGTTCTCCCAGACGTTCAGCTCCGGTACGAGCGCGGGCGCGGGGTCGACCCAGCCGAACCGGTCGCGGCGCAGCCGCTCACGGGCCAGCGGGCCCAGGGTGTGCACCGGGACGCTGTTGAACCAGACCTCGCCGTGCCGCACCCGCGTCAAGCCGGACAGGCACCGCAGCAGGGTCGTCTTGCCGCTGCCGCTCGGCCCGCTCACGGCGAGGATCTCGCCCTGCGCGACACCGAGGGAGACACCGCCGAGGGCGGGCGAGCCGTCGTCGTGGGTGTAGTGCAGGGCCCGCGCCCAGAGCACCTCGTTGTCGGGTGGGACGTCCATGGGCGTACACCTCGGTTCTCATCGGGAATTCCGTGCCGTGTCCCCCGTACGGGCGAACGAGTGTGAAGACCTCGGGTCACGGAGCCGGTCCGACGCAGAGTGACGCGTCAAGGGCACGCTAGGCAGCCCCTGGGGAGAGCCCGGACAGCACACGGCCCCGGGCCGCCGTTTCTCACTCGAACGGACGGCACCGGGGCCGGTGTTGATCATCTGATCGCAGGTGTGCGCCTTTCGCGCGGCGGTCGGGCCGCCGCGGTCACAGCTTGGTCCACGCCTCCGACAGGGTCGCGCGCAGGATCTGCTCGATCTCGTCGAAGGTCTCCTGGTTGGAGATCAGCGGCGGGGCGAGCTGGACGACCGGGTCGCCGCGGTCGTCGGCACGGCAGTACAGGCCGTTGTCGTACAGCGCCTTGGACAGGAAGCCGTACAGGACCCGCTCGGTCTCCTCGTCGTTGAAGGACTCCTTGGTGTTCTTGTCCTTCACCAGCTCGATGCCGTAGAAGAAGCCGTTGCCGCGGACGTCGCCGACGATCGGCAGGTCGTGCAGCTTCTCCAGGGTGGAGAGGAAGGCGCCCTCGTTGTCCAGCACGTGCTGGGTGAGGTTCTCGCGCTCGAACAGGTCGAGGTTGGCCAGGCCCACCGCAGCCGAGACCGGGTGGCCGCCGAAGGTGTAGCCGTGCAGGAAGGTGTTGTCGCCCTTGTAGAACGGCTCGGCCAGGCGGTCGGAGATGATGCACGCGCCGATCGGGGAGTAGCCCGAGGTCATGCCCTTGGCGCAGGTGATCATGTCCGGCACGTAGCCGAACTTGTCACAGGCGAACATGGTGCCCAGGCGGCCGAAGGCGCAGATGACCTCGTCGGAGACGAGCAGCACGTCGTACTGGTCGCAGATCTCGCGCACCCGCTGGAAGTATCCGGGCGGCGGCGGGAAGCAGCCGCCGGCGTTCTGCACCGGCTCCAGGAAGACCGCGGCGACCGTGTCCGGGCCCTCGAAGAGGATCTGCTGCTCGATCTGGTCGGCGGCCCAGCGGCCGAAGGCCTCCGGGTCGTCGCCGAAGATCGGGGCGCGGTAGATGTTGGTGTTCGGGACCTTGTGCGCGCCCGGCACCAGCGGCTCGAACGGCGCCTTCAGACCCGGCAGGCCGGTGATGGACAGGGCGCCCTGCGGGGTGCCGTGGTAGGCGACCGCGCGGGATATGACCTTGTGCTTGGTGGGCTTGCCGGTCAGCTTGAAGTACTGCTTGGCGAGCTTCCAGGCGGTCTCGACGGCCTCGCCGCCGCCGGTGGTGAAGAAGACCTTGTTCAGGTCGCCCGGCGCGTAGTCCGCCAGGCGCTCGGCCAGCTCGACGGCCTTGGGGTGGGCGTAGGACCAGACGGGGAAGAACGCCAGCTCCTGCGCCTGCTTGAACGCGGTCTCGGCCAGCTCCGTGCGGCCGTGACCGGCCTGGACCACGAACAGACCCGCGAGACCGTCGAGGTAGCGCTTGCCCTTGTCGTCGTAGATGTAGGTGCCCTCGCCGCGCACGATCGTCGGCACGGGGGCGTTCTCGTACGAGGACATGCGGGTGAAGTGCATCCACAGGTGATCGTACGCGGTACGGCTGAGGTCCTTGCTCACGGTTATCGGGTTCCCCACATGTAGGTCTGCTTCTTGAGCTTGAGGTAGACGAAGCTCTCGGTGGAGCGCACGCCGGGCAGTGCCCGGATGCGTTTGTTGATGACGTCCAGCAGCTGGTCGTCGTCCTCGCAGACGATCTCGGCGAGGATGTCGAACGAGCCCGCGGTCATCACCACGTACTCGACTTCCGACATGCCGGTCAGCGCGTCGGCCACGGACTCCGTGTCGCCCTCGACGTTGATCCCGACCATCGCCTGCCGGCGGAAGCCCACGGTGAGCGGGTCGGTGACGGCGACGATCTGCATCACGCCCTGGTCGAGCAGCTTCTGGACGCGCTGGCGCACGGCTGCCTCGGACAGGCCGACGGCCTTGCCGATGGCGGCGTACGGACGGCGGCCGTCCTCCTGCAACTGCTCGATGATGGCGAGGGAGACGGCGTCCAGGTGCGGGCTGCTCCCGTTCCTGGACTCGCGGGAGTCCCTCTGTTCTGCGCTTCGACTGGGCACGACCTCACTGTGCACGACGTATCGACAGTTCCGCAAGGCCGGTGCAATGAAATTCGTTGTTTGCGAGACCGAGACGTGCGGATTTCGCAGAACTCGCCAGGGCGGGGGTGTTGAAAACGTGGCACCCCGGACTAGGGTGGGTGCCTCAGCGATGGGACATCTCGAACAGGACCAGGAGGGCCGGCAGTGAGCACCGAGCTGCGTCGTCTGCGCAACTACATCGACGGTGAGTTCCGGGACGCCGCCGACGGACGGACCACTGAGGTGGTCAACCCCGTGACGGGCGAGGCGTACGCGACCGCGCCGCTTTCCGGGCAGGCGGACGTGGACGCCGCCATGGCGGCCGCGGCCGCGGCCTTCCCGGGCTGGCGCGACACCACCCCGGCGGAGCGCCAGAAGGCCCTGCTGAAGATCGCGGACGCCTTCGAGGAGCGCGCCGAGGAACTGATCGCGGCGGAGGTGGAGAACACGGGCAAGCCGATCGGGCTGACCCGCTCCGAGGAGATCCCGCCGATGGTCGACCAGATCCGCTTCTTCGCGGGTGCGGCCCGGATGCTCGAAGGCCGCTCGGCCGGCGAGTACATGGAGGGGCTGACCTCGATCGTCCGCCGCGAGCCGATCGGCGTCTGCGCGCAGGTCGCGCCGTGGAACTACCCGATGATGATGGCGGTGTGGAAGTTCGCCCCGGCGCTCGCCGCGGGCAACACGGTCGTCCTGAAGCCGTCGGACACCACCCCCGCCTCCACGGTCCTGATCGCCGACATCATCGGCTCGGTCCTGCCCAAGGGCGTCTTCAACGTCATCTGCGGCGACCGCGACACCGGCCGTCTGATGGTGGAGCACTCGACCCCCGCGATGGCCTCCATCACCGGTTCCGTGCGCGCCGGCATGTCGGTCGCCGAGTCGGCCTCCAAGGACCTCAAGCGGGTCCACCTGGAACTGGGCGGCAAGGCCCCGGTCGTGGTCTTCGAGGACACCGACATCGACAAGGCCGTCGAGGACATCTCGGTCGCCGGCTTCTTCAACGCCGGCCAGGACTGCACGGCCGCCACCCGCGTCCTCGTCCACGAGTCCATCCACGACGCGTTCGTCTCCGCGCTCGCCAAGGCCGCGGCCGAGACCAAGACCGGGCAGCCGGACGACGAGGACGTCCTGTTCGGCCCGCTGAACAACCCCAACCAGCTCAAGCAGGTGGCCGGCTTCATCGAGCGGCTGCCCGCCCACGCCAAGGTCGAGGCCGGCGGCCACCAGGTTGGCGACAAGGGCTACTTCTATGCCCCGACCGTCGTCTCGGGCCTGAAGCAGGACGACGAGATCATCCAGAGGGAGGTCTTCGGCCCGGTCATCACCGTGCAGTCCTTCTCGGACGAGGACCAGGCCGTCGAGTGGGCCAACGGCGTCGAGTACGCGCTGGCCTCCTCGGTGTGGACCAAGGACCACTCCCGCGCCATGCGGATGTCCAAGAAGCTCGACTTCGGCTGCGTGTGGATCAACACCCACATCCCGCTGGTGGCCGAGATGCCGCACGGCGGCTTCAAGAAGTCCGGCTACGGCAAGGACCTGTCGGCGTACGGCTTCGAGGACTACACGCGGATCAAGCACGTCATGACGTCGCTCGACGCGTGACGCCGACCGCGTGTCACTGACCGCGTGTCACTGAGCACGTGGCACTGACCACGTGACGCGCTGAGCGCGTGGCTCGCCCGCTCGCGGCCCCGGACGGAGGACGGACCGTCCGGGGCCGCGGTGTGTCCGCGGCCGGGCAGTGGTCGACAAGGCGCGTCCGCGGCCGGGCAGTGGCTGACCTGGTGTGTCCGTGGCCGGGCAGTGATCGACAAGGTGTCGGCTCCCTCCCGGGGTGCTCGACGCTGCGTCCATTGTCCGGCCGTGGACACGCGCGGCATCCTGGGCCGGTGCCCAAGACTCCGAAGACGCCCCCGCTCTCCCGCCGCTCCCTGCTGCGCGCCCTGGGCGGCACGGCCGCGCTCGGTGCGCTCGCCGGCTGCGGGGTGCCTGCCGCCTACGTCCAACCCGGTGACCGCGCCATCCCGGACGCCTCCGCCACCGATCACCGGCTGACCTGGGCGAACTGGCCGCTCTACATCGACACCGACGACAAGAACCCGAACAAGCGGCCCACTCTCGAGGCCTTCGAGAAGCACACGGGCGTCGCCGTCGACTACGTCGAGGAGATCAACGACAACGACGAGTTCTTCGGCAAGATCAGCCCGTCCCTGATGAACCATCAGGATCCGGGCCGCGATCTCATCGTGATCAGCGACTGGTTGTGCGCGCGGTTCGTCCGGCTCGGCTGGGTGCAGGAGATGGACCGCGCCCGTCAGCCGCGGGTGGCCCATTACCTCGACCCGCTGCTGCGCGACCCCGCCTTCGACCCGGGGCGCAAGTTCACGATGCCGTACCAGTCGGGCATCACCGGCATCGCCTACAACCGCCGCAAGCTCGGCCGCGAGATACGCCAGATCTCCGACCTGTGGGCGAGCGACCTCAAGGGCCGGGTCACCCTGTTGTCCGGCCTGGACGAGGCGTTCGCACTGCTGATGCAGGCCAACGGCGTGGACATCACCAAGTGGAAGACCCGCGACTTCGACAAGGTCTGCGACCAGGTCGAGCGGCAGGTCCGCAAGGGCCACATCCGCCGCTTCACCGGAAACGACTACACCAAGGACCTGGTCAGCGGGGACGTCCTGGCCTGCCAGGCCTACTCGGGCGATGTGATCCAGCTCCAGGCGGACAACCCCGACATCCGCTTCGTCGTGCCCGAGGAGGGCGCCGAACTGTGGTCGGACTCCTGGATGATCCCCAACCGGGCCGGCCACAAGAGCAACGCGGAACGCCTGATCGACTACTACTACGACCCCGAGGTGGCCGCGGAGCTCGCCACCTGGGTCAACTACGTCTGCCCCGTCCCGGCGGCGCAGGCGGTGCTCGCCGACTCCAAGAACCAGGACACCGCCGAACTCGCCGACAACCCGCTGATCTTCCCCGACGCCACCATGCGCGAGCGCCTCGCCATCGCCCGGGACATGTCCTCCGAGGAGCGCGTGGAGTTCGCCAAGCGCTGGAACGCCATCGTGGGCCTTTAGCAGACTCACCGGCGTGACACACACCCCGAGCGACCAACAGGTAGGCAGCGCCGTCACGTTGGGGCTGCTGGCGGCCTGGGCCCTTCACGACGTGGAGGAGTTGGCCACCGTGCCGGGCTGGCAGCGGCGCAACGTGCCGGTACTGCGGGAGCGCTTTCCGGGGGTGCCGGAGGCGGTGTGGCGGCGCCTCGGATCCGTGGACGCGCGTGAATTCGCGGTTGCCGTGGGGATGATGGGCGCGATCGTCGCCGCCGCGTCCGCCGCGGGCCGGGCGACCGGCGGCCGTTCCGACTTCTACCAGACGGCGCTGAACGCCTTCGGGCTGCACGGCCTGGTCCACCTGGCCCAGGCCGTGGCGGTGCGCGGGTACACCCCCGGCTCCGCGAGCTCGCCCGTCCTGGTGGTCCCCTTCACCCTCTGGGCCCGCGCCCGTCTGCGCCGCGCCGGTGTCCTGCGCCCCACGCGTCCCCGTGACCTGGTCCTCGGCCTGGGCCTCGCGGGCGCGGCCACGGTGGCATCGCACGCGGCGGCCCGCCGGCTGCTGGGCGGGCGGTCCGCTACCTGAGTGCCGCCGGCGCGATGCGTTCGGCCACCGGGTTCATCGACTCGCCTTTTACGTCGGGGAGTTGACCGAGTGGACGAGGATGCGGCTCAGGCGGCGGTCGGAGGCGTGGCGCGTGCGTGCATCGGATGCTTCCGGAGGGTGCTCGGCGGGCTGGTGCCGAACATCCTTCAGGCGGGCGGCGTCCGGCGGATCGTTGCCGGGGAGGGCACCCGGCCCCGAGGCGCCCCGGAGCAAGTGCCAGACCGTACCGGGGCGTTGTCGGGGTGGTCCCCTACGGTGCCGCGGTCTGCGCGGTGCGCAGGGTGTGCAGCAGGTCGACGCGGTTGGTCGTGATGGAGTCGGCGCCGAGGTCGAGGAGGCGGCGCAGGGAGCGGCGGGTGTCGGGGGTCCAGACGGACAGCAGGTAGCCGCCGCGGTGGACGCGGGCGGCGAGGTCCCGGTCCACCAGGGTGAACCGGTAGTTCAGCCACCGGGGCCGCACCGCGTCCAGCAGCCCGGCCCGCGGGGGCGCCAGGCTCGTCCAGGTCAGCGCGATCTCGGCGGCCGGGTCGGCGGCGCGCACCGCGAGCATGGCCTCGGCGCCCGCGCAGTAGTACACGCGGTCCCGTGCCCCGCACGCGTCGACCACGTCGACGATCCGCCGCACGGCCCGCGGGTGGGCCGGGCCCGGCAGGTCGATCATCACCCGGCCGGTGTCCGTCGCGGTGAGCGCGTCCTCCAGCGTGGGCACCCGGCCGTCCGTCACGTCGCGCAGCTCTGCCGCGGACAGCGCGTGCAGCGGCCTGTCGTGGGCCCACAGCCGCTTCAGCGACTCGTCGTGCAGCAGCACCGGAACACCGTCCCGGGTCAGCCGTACGTCGATCTCGACCGCGTCCGCGCCTTGGCCGAACGCGGAGCGCAGTGAGTCGACGGTGTTCTCGCGGAAGCGGTAGGGGTCGCCGCGGTGCGCCACGGCGGTCACGGTCTGCATGGGCCCCATTGTGTCCCGCCGTGTCCCGCTCAGGGCGCGAGCCACCGCGCGGTGTAGGCGTCGATCTCCTCCACGACGCGCGCCTTGCCGGCCGCGTCAAGGAAGGAGGCGTCCACCGCGTTCTTGGCCAGCTCGGCCAGGCCCCGCTCGTCGAGGTCGAGCAGCCGGCCGGCCACGGCGTACTCGTTGTTGAGGTCGGTGCCGAACATGGGCGGGTCGTCGGAGTTGACCGTGACGAGGACCCCGGCGCGGACGAACTCCTTGATGGGGTGCTCATCCATGGTGCGCACGGCCCGGGTGGCGATGTTGGAGGTCGGGCAGACCTCCAGCGGGATGCGGTGCTCGGCGAGGTGGGCGAGCAGCTTCGGGTCCAGGGCGGAGCTGGTGCCGTGGCCGATGCGCTCGGCGCGCAGCTCGGTGAGCGCGTCCCACACCGTCTCGGGCCCGGTGGTCTCGCCCGCGTGCGGGACGGAGCGCAGCCCGGCGGCGATCGCCCGGTCGAAGTAGGGCTTGAACTGGTGCCGCGGTACGCCGATCTCGGGCCCGCCGAGCCCGAACGACACCAGGCCCTCGGGGCGCAGCCGGTCGTCGGTGGCGAGCCGGATCGTCTCCTCTGCCGACTCGAGACCCGCCTCACCGGGGATGTCGAAGCACCAGCGCAGTACGGTCCCGAACTCGGCCTGGGCCGCCTTGCGGGCGTCCTCGATCGCGTCCGTGAAGGCGCGCTCGTCGATGCCCCGCCGGGTGGAGGAGAACGGCGTGATGGTGAGCTCCGCGTAGCGCACCTGCTGCCGGGCCAGGTCGCGGGCCACCTCGTAGGTCAGCAGCCGGACGTCCTCCGGGGTGCGGATCAGGTCCACGACGGACAGGTACACCTCGATGAAGTGGGCGAAGTCCGTGAAGGTGAAGTAGTCGGCCAGGGCCTCGGGGTCGGTGGGCACCTTGGAGTCGGGGTGGCGGGCGGCCAGCTCGGAGACGATCCGGGGGGAGGCGGAGCCGACGTGGTGCACGTGCAGTTCGGCCTTGGGCAGGCCGGCGATGAAGGCGTGCCGGTCACGCGGCGCGTGCGGGTCGAGCAGTGCGTGCGGGTCACGGGGTGCGTGCTGGTCGGTCAACGGGTCCCTCCCCGGGAAGGGCGCCGCGGGCCCTGCGGGCGCGGCGCGGGTGATCGGCTGATCGGTGAGCACGGTCATCGTAGGCGCATGCCTCGACGTGACCGCGGGCCGCGTTCCTGACCGGGGGCGGGGCTGCCCGGTGCCCGGCGGTCCGCCCGCGCCGACGAGGCCTTAGCATGGCGGGGCGATCGATCGAGGGGGAGACGGCCAGATGACGGACGGAACGCAGGCCGGCGGGGGCGCGGGAGCCGAGGATCCATGGGCGCCGCCCGGCAGCAGGCCTTCTCTGGAGAAGGACACGTCCGCTCCGGCGCCGTCCCCCGGGCCCGAGCAGCCGCCCGGCTTCACCCCGCCGTCCGTGCATGACCAGGCGACGATGGCCTCGATGCCGGCGGCCGGCTTCCCGCCGCCCGCCTTCGGCGCCCCCACCGCGGACTCCGCCGTGCCGCCGCCGCCCGTCGCTCCCACCGGTCCGGGCATACCCACCAGTCCCGTACCCGGCGGGTACGGCTACCCCGGCTATCCGGGAGCGGGCCAGGGCTGGCCCGGCATGCCGATGCCCCCGGAGAACGGGATGGGCACCGCCGCGATGGTGCTCGGGATCCTGTCCTGCAGCATGTTCTGCTTCTACGGCGTCTTCGGGGTGGTGCTCGGCGTCCTCGCCGTCATCTTCGGCATCAAGGGCCGCCGGAAGGCCGAACGCGGCGAGGCCAACAACCGCGGCCAGGCCCAGGCCGGCCTGATCACGGGAATCATCGGCATCGTCCTCGGTCTCGCTGTGATGGCCCTACTGATCGTCGGCTTGTTCTACGCCAGCACCGTCGAGGGTTCCTCGACGTCCTACGACGAGGGCCTCGGCCGCACCCCCCTGCCGGCCGTGGCGGTCCTGGCCGAGCGCTGACCCCTGAGCGGCCGTGGCCTTCCTGGCCGAACGCTGCCCCCGGCCCCGGGCCGGCCGTGACCGTCCTGGCCGACCTCTGACCCTGACCGGCCCGCCCTCCGCGCGGGCCGGTCGCAGCAACTAGCGCACCCGCGTACCGGCCCGCAGCCGCTCGCGCGCCTCCATCAGCGCGAAGCCCAGCAGGTTCGGCCCCCGCCAGCGCTCCGGATCGGCCGCCGCCTCGTCGCCGGCGGCCAGTCCGATGCCCCATATGCGGTCCACCGGGCTGGCCTCCACCAGCACACGCTCGCCCGTGGCCAGCAGGAACTCCCGCAGCGCGGGGTGGGCGGCGAACTTGTGGACGCCGCCCTCCACCACGATCCGGAACCGCTCCCGCTCCCACACGTCCTCGTCGAAGCCGCGCACGAGCCGCCCCGCGTTCTTGGCCTCCGCCGGATGCCGCGCGGCCAGCACCCGCCGCTCCGCCTCCGCGTCCCCGAACAGCCGCGCCTTGCCGGCCATCATCCAGTGCTCCGCGGTCGCGTACGGCACCGCGTCCACCGTGAACGGCGACGGCCACCACTGACTCAGACAGCTCGGGCCGACCCGGCCGTCCGGGCGCGGCCGATGCCCCCAGAAGTAGAGGTACCGCACTCGGGTCCCCGCGCGGACCTCCCTGGTCAGAGCCTGCCAGGAGTCGATGTTCCCCATGCACGCGAGTGTGGCACGCACCACTGACACACCGTCCTGCCTTTTCCGTGCCCACTCGACACCTGGTCGACAGATTCCGTCGCGTAACCAAAAGGCAACAACGGAATCACTTGTTGGAGTCCCAGGGCTCTGTCAGGATCGGCACTCAAATCGAGCTGGAGCTACGCCACCCGCCCTCGGTGACCGAGGGACTACGGCGGAGGAGAGCGACATGCACAACCCGGGCACCGTCACCCCGGACCGATTCCCGGCGCAGGACCGTTTCGCCGAGGGCGCGCAGTACATCGCCGGAAGGCTGACCAAGGGCACGTCGGGCCGCAGTCACGCGGTCGTCGACCCCGCCACCGGCGAGGAGGTCTACACGTACGAACTGGCCGGCCCCGAGGACGTCGACGCCGCGGTGGCCGCCGCGCGTGAGGCGTTCCCCGGCTGGGCGGGCGCCACTCCCGGCGACCGTTCGGACGCGCTGCACCGCTTCGCGGCCGTGCTCGCCGACCGGGCGGAGGACTTCGCCCGCGCCGAGTCCCTCCAGTGCGGCAAGCCGCTGAAGCTGACCCGAGAGTTCGACGTGCCGGGCACGATCGACAACGCGGCCTTCTTCGCGGGCGCCGCCCGGCATCTCCAGGGCCAGTCGGCCGGCGAGTTCTCAGGTGACCACACGTCCTACGTCCGCCGCGAGCCCATCGGGGTCGTCGGCTCCATCGCGCCCTGGAACTACCCCCTCCAGATGGCCGCCTGGAAGATCCTCCCGGCCGTCGCGGCGGGCAACACCATCGTGCTCAAGCCGGCCGAGCTGACCCCGCTGACCTCGCTGATGTTCGCCCAGGCCGCCACCGACGCGGGCATCCCGGACGGCGTGATCAACATCGTCACCGGCACCGGCAAGGTGGCCGGCGAGCACCTGATCGGTCACCCGGACGTGGTCATGACGTCCTTCACCGGTTCCACCGCCGTCGGCAAGCGTGTCGCCGAGATCGCCACCGCGACCGTCAAGCGCCTGCACCTGGAGCTCGGCGGCAAGGCGCCCTTCGTGGTCTTCGACGACGCCGATCTGGAAGCCGCCGTCAACGGCGCGGTCGCGGGCGCGCTCATCAACACCGGCCAGGACTGCACGGCCGCCACGCGCGCGTACGTGCAGCGCCCCCTGTACGAGGAGTTCGTCGCCCGGACGGCCGCCCTGATGGAGACCGTCCGGCTGGGCGACCCGTTCTCCCCCGGCACCGACCTCGGCCCGCTGATCTCGCACGTCCACCGCGACCGCGTCGCCGGTTTCGTCGACCGGGCGCGTGCCTACGCGCGCGTGGTCACCGGCGGTGAGGCTCCCCAGGGCGAACTGAAGAACGGGGCGTACTATCGCCCCACCCTCGTCGCGGACGCGGCGCAGGACAGCGAGATCGTCCAGTCGGAGATCTTCGGTCCGGTGCTGGTCGTTCTGCCGTTCGACAGTGATGATGAGGGGATTCGGCTGGCCAACGACACTCCGTACGGTCTGGCGGCCTCGGCGTGGAGCCGGGACGTCTACCGGGCCAACCGCGCGACGCGGGAGATCAAGGCGGGGTGCGTGTGGGTCAACGACCACATTCCGATCATCAGCGAGATGCCGCACGGCGGTTATAAGCAGTCCGGCTTCGGCAAAGACATGTCCTCGTACTCGTTCGAGGAATACACGCAGATCAAGCACGTCATGTTCGACAACACGGCGGTGGCCCGCAAGGACTGGCACCGCACGATCTTCGGGGACCGATAGCAACGACCAGGCCTTGAACCAGGCCTTCCCGAAAGGGCACCACGCGCATGGAGCAGTACGAGCCCGACCGCCTCACCCCGGCCCAGCTGGCCGCCGTGCGGCGCAGCTTCCGCAACGGCAGGGCCTCTTTCAGCCGCCGCTCGATGCTGCGCGCCTCGGCGGGCGGCGCGCTCGCGGTCGGGGGACTCGGGGCGCTGAGCGCCTGCGGGATCCCCCCGGCCGGCCAGGCACAGGGTGGCACCTCCGCGGAGGACCACTCGGCCAAGGAGAAGATCCTGAACTTCTCCAACTGGCCCGTGTACATCGATGTCGACGACAGCGGAAAGAAGCACCCCACGCTCGACACGTTCACCCAGCAGACCGGCATCAAGGTCAAGTACAACGAGGACATCAACGACAACAACGAGTTCTTCGGCAAGGTCAAGCCGGAACTCGCCGCCGGCCAGGACACCGGCCGGGACCTCATCGTCCTCACCGACTGGCTGGCCGCGCGGATGATCCGGCTGGGCTGGGTGGAGAAGCTGGACCCGGCGAACCTGCCGCACGCCTTCGCCAACCTGTCCGAGCAGTTCCGCAGCCCGGACTGGGACCCGGGGCGCGCCTACTCCTATCCGTGGCAGGGTGTCTCGAACGTCATCGCCTACAACAAGAAGGCGCTCGACGGCATCGAGGTGAAGTCGATCTCCGACATGCTGGACAACCCCAAACTCAAAGGCCGGGTCGCCTTCCTGTCGGAGATGCGCGACACCATGGGCATGATGCTCCTCGACATGGGCAAGGACCCGGCGAAGTTCACCGACGACGACTACGACGCCGCGATCGCCCGCCTGCAGAAAGCCGTCGACAAGGGGCAGATACGCCGCTTCACCGGCAACGACTACACGTCCGACCTGACCAAGGGGGACGTCGCCGTGTGCCTCGCCTGGGGTGGTGACATCGTCCAGCTCCAGTCGGACAGCGCCAACGTCGACTACATCATGCCGGAAGCCGGATTCACGACGGCCACCGACAACCTGCTCGTCCCCCGCGGGGCCCGCCACAAGGCGAACGCCGAGCGGTTGATCGACTTCTACTTCCGGCCCCTGCACGCGGCGCAGCTCTGTGCCTACACCGCCTTCATCAGTCCCGTCGACGGCGCGCAAGCGGAGCTGGCCAAGATCGACAAGTCTGCGGCGGAGAACCCGCTGATCATCCCTACCAAGGACATGGTGGCCAGGTCCCATTCCTTCCGCGCCCTGAGCGACAAGGAAGAGGCGGCCTACGAAGCGAAGTTCGCGAAGCTCACAGGGGCGTGACGACAATGATGACGAAAGACAACAGCGGCGACGTCCGCCTCTCCCAGATCGGCAAGCGCTACGGCGCCTTCACCGCCGTGCACCCGCTGGACCTGACCGTCCCGCAGGGGTCCTTCTTCGCCCTGCTCGGCGCCTCCGGCTGCGGCAAGACCACCACCCTGCGCATGATCGCCGGCCTGGAGGAGCCCACGCAGGGCTCCGTCCACCTCGGTGACCAGGACGTGACGCACCTGCCGCCGTACAAGCGCCCGGTGAACACGGTCTTCCAGTCCTACGCCCTCTTCCCGCACCTCGACATCTTCGAGAACGTCGCCTTCGGTCTGCGCCGGCGCGGCATCAAGTCGGTGAAGAAGCAGGTCGAGGAGATGCTCGACCTGGTGCAGCTCGGCGAGCAGGCGCGCAAGAAGCCGCACCAGCTCTCCGGCGGCCAACAGCAGCGCGTCGCGGTCGCCCGCGCGCTGATCAACCACCCCAAGGTGCTCCTGCTTGACGAGCCGCTCGGCGCCCTGGACCTGAAGCTGCGCCGCCAGATGCAGTTGGAGCTCAAGCGCATCCAGACCGAGGTCGGCATCACCTTCATCCACGTCACGCACGACCAGGAGGAGGCCATGACCATGGCCGACACGGTCGCCGTGATGAACGGCGGCCGGGTGGAGCAGCTCGGCTCGCCCACCGACCTCTACGAGAACCCGCAGACCACGTTCGTCGCGAACTTCCTCGGCACCTCCAACCTGATAGAGGCCGAGGTCGACGCCAGGAGCGGCGAGGAGATCGTCCTGAAGGCGGGCGGCGGCAAGCTCACCCTGCCCCAGGCGCGCTGCTCCGCCCCGGCCACGACCGGCGGCAAGGTGCTCGTCGGCGTCCGCCCGGAGAAGATCTCCCTCACTCACGCCGACGACGCGGGTGAGATCCCCGACGGCCGCAACCGCATCACCGGCCGGATCTCCCAGTCGAGTTTCATCGGCGTCTCCACGCAGTACGTGATCGACAGCCCCGTCTGCCCCGAGTTCGAGGTCTACGCGCAGAACATCGACCGCGACGCCCGCCTGGTGTCCGGCGCCGAGGTCGTCCTGCACTGGAACCCGGCCCACACCTTCGGCCTGGACGCGGCGCAGGATATCGACGCGGGCGTCGAGAGCCTCGGGACCGAAGAAGGGGACGCAGCCTGATGGCCGCCGTCACCGAGGCGCCCGCGCCGCCCACCGCCCAGCAGACGAGACCGCCGCGCAGGCGGGGCCGCTTCACGCCGTACTGGCTGCTGCTGCCCGGCATCCTCTGGCTCGTCGTCTTCTTCGCGCTGCCGATGATCTACCAGGCGTCCACGTCCGTGCAGACGGGCTCCCTGGAACAGGGATACAAGGTCACCTGGCACTTCGCGACCTACTGGGACGCGCTGTCCGAGTACTGGCCGCAGTTCGTCCGCTCGGTCCTGTACGCGGCCTCCGCGACGATCATGTGCCTGCTGCTCGGCTACCCCCTGGCGTATCTCATCGCCTTCCGCGCGGGCCGCTGGCGCAACCTGATCATGATCCTGGTGATCGCGCCGTTCTTCACCAGCTTCCTGATCCGCACCCTCGCCTGGAAGACGATCCTCGCCGACGGCGGCCCGGTCGTGGGCGCCCTCAACACACTGCACGTCCTGGACGTCACCAACTGGCTCGGCTGGACCGCGGGCGACCGGGTGCTCGCCACCCCGTTGGCGGTGGTGTGCGGTCTGACGTACAACTTCCTGCCGTTCATGATCCTGCCGCTGTACACCTCGCTGGAGCGCATCGACCCTCGGCTGCACGAGGCGGCGGGCGACCTGTACGCCAGGCCGTTCACCACCTTCCGCAAGGTCACCTTCCCGCTGTCGATGCCGGGCGTGGTCTCCGGCACGCTGCTGACCTTCATCCCGGCGGCCGGCGACTACGTCAACGCGGACCTGCTCGGCTCGACCGACACCCGCATGGTCGGCAACGTCATCCAGACGCAGTTCCTGCGGATCCTGGACTATCCGACGGCGGCGGCCCTGTCCTTCATCCTCATGGCCGCGATCCTCGCCATGATCACCATCTACATCCGCAAGTCCGGCACGGAGGATCTGGTTTAAATGGCCTTCGTCAACTGGCTCAAGCGCCACCTCGTCGTCATCGCCGGACTGCTGACGCTCGGATACCTGCTCCTGCCGAACATCGTCGTCACGGTCTTCTCCTTCAACAAGCCGAAGGGCCGCTTCAACTACCAGTGGCAGGCGTTCTCCACGGACGCCTGGAAGGACCCGTGCGGTGTCGCCGACATGTGCGGATCGCTGTCGCTCAGCCTCCAGATCGCCGTCTGGGCCACGATCGGCGCCACCGCCCTCGGCACGATGATCGCCTTCGCGCTGGTCCGCTACCGCTTCCGCGCGCGGGGCACCGTGAGCTCGCTGATCTTCCTGCCGATGGCGATGCCCGAGGTGGTCATGGCGGCCTCGCTGCTCACCCTGTTCCTCAACATGGGTGCGCAGCTCGGCTTCTGGACCATCCTGATCGCGCACATCATGTTCTGCCTCAGCTTCGTCGTCGTCGCCGTCAAGGCGCGCGTGATGTCGATGGACCCGAGGCTGGAGCAGGCCGCGCAGGACCTGTACGCCGGACCGGTGCAGACCTTCGTCCGGGTCACCCTGCCCATCGCGGCCCCCGGAATCGCCGCGGGCGCGATGCTCGCCTTCGCGCTGTCGTTCGACGACTTCATCATCACGAACTTCAACGCGGGCTCGACCGTGACCTTCCCGATGTTCGTCTGGGGCTCGGCACAGCGCGGCACACCCGTCCAGATCAACGTCATCGGTACGGCCATGTTCGTCATCGCCGTACTGCTCGTCCTGGTCTCCATGGCCATCGGCCGCCGCCGTACCAGGCAGAAGGCATAGCACCCGCCTCACCGCACCAACGAAATTGACTCTGTAGGGAGTTGAAATCATGGCCCCTGGCGCCATGAGCCGTGAGCACGACTGGACCACATCCCTCTCCGAGGCCCAGCCGGTCCCGTACTGGCTGGACGACCCCGGCAGGCCCCGCCCGGAGCCGGCGCTGACCGGAGCCGAGACCTGCGACCTGCTGGTGGTCGGAGGTGGTTACAGCGGACTGTGGACCGCGCTGATCGCCAAGGAGCGCGACCCCGCCACGGACGTGGTGCTGGTGGAGGGCCGCGAGGTGGGCTGGGCCGCCTCCGGCCGCAACGGCGGCTTCTGCGCCGCCTCCCTCACACACGGCCTGGCCAACGGCCTCGCCCGCTGGCCGGAGGAGATCCACAAGCTGGAGGAACTGGGCGCCCGCAACCTCGACGCCATCGAGGAGACGGTCGCCCGCCACTCCATCGACTGCGAGTTCGAGCGCACCGGCGAACTCGACGTCGCCACCGAGCCGTACCAGGCCCGGGAACTGGAGGACTGGTACGCGGAGATGCAGGAGCACGGCCTGGCCGAGGGCTTCGAGTTCCTCGACCGGGACGCGGTGCGCGAGCAGGTCGCCTCACCGACCTTCGAGGCCGGCCTGTGGGACCGCCGGGGCGTCGCCATGGTCCACCCGGCCAAGCTCGCCTGGGGCCTGAAGCAGGCGTGCGTGCGCCTCGGCGTGCGCGTCTACGAGCGCACGCCCGCCCTGACGCTGAGGCCGTACGGCGCCGGAATGTCCGTACGCACGCCCTACGGCCGGATCAGGGCCCGCCGGGTCGCGCTCGGCACCAACGTCTTCCCCAACCTGGTCAAGCGGGTGCGCTCGTACACCGTCCCGGTCTACGACTACGCCCTGATGACCGAGCCGCTCAGCGCCGAGCAGCTGGCGTCGATCGGCTGGAAGAACCGGCAGGGCCTCGGGGACTCGGCGAACCAGTTCCACTACTTCCGGCTGTCGGCCGACAACCGCGTCCTGTGGGGCGGTTACGACGCGATCTACCCGTACGGCGGCCGGGTACGCGCGGAGTACGACGACCGCCCCGAGACCTACGCCAAGCTGGCCGGGCACTTCTTCACCTGCTTCCCGCAGTTGGAGGGCGTCCGCTTCACCCACGCCTGGGGCGGGGCGATCGACACCTGCTCGCGCTTCTCGGCGTTCTTCGGCACCGCCCACCAGGGGAAGGTCGCCTACGCGGCCGGCTACACGGGGCTCGGCGTGGGCGCGACCCGCTTCGGCGCCGAGGTGATGCTCGACCTGCTGGCCGGCCGGCGCACCGAGCGCACCGAGCTGGAGATGGTCCGCAAGAAGCCGCTGCCCTTCCCGCCGGAGCCGTTCGCCTGGACCGGCATCGCGCTCACCAAGTGGTCACTGGCCCGCGCCGACGAGCACGGCGGCCGGCGCAACCTGTGGCTGCGGACGATGGACCGCCTGGGCCTGGGCTTCGACAGCTGACACCCGCGAGGAGACCTCCCTCCCTCACGACGCGCCCCCGCGCGTCCACGGGGGAGGGAGGTCTTCGCATGCCCACGCGAGGACGGCGGCGGCCAGGGCCCGGGACATGCCGCTGATGCCACAGGTCTTGACAACCGAATTGGTCTGGACCAAATTGGGCGCGCTCCACCCTCCCCAATCCCCCCATGACCGGAGGCAGTTGTGGACCGCGACGTACGGAGACCAGCCAGACCAGCCGGACCGGCCAGGCGCCGGCTGCTCGCCGCGCTGACGGCCACGTTCCTCGCCCTGCCGGGCGTCAGCGCGCTCACGACGACCGCGCGAGCGGCCGACGCGGACATCCTGCGCAACGGCGGCTTCGAGGCGGGCCTCGACGGCTGGGCCTGCTCGGGATCCGGTACGACGGTGAAGTCCCCGGTTCGCAGCGGCAGTTCGGCGTTGCATGCGACCCCGGCCGGCAGCGACAACGCCCAGTGCACGCAGACGGTGTCGGTCCAGCCGAACTCCCAGTACACGCTGAGCGGTTACGTCCGCGGCTCCTACGTCTACCTGGGCGCGAGCGGCACCGGCACCACCGACGTCTCCACCTGGACCCAGTCCGCCCCCGACTGGCAGCAGCTCACCACCACCTTCCGCACCGGCTCGCAGACCACCAGGGTCACGGTCTACACCCACGGCTGGTACGGCACGGGCGCCTACAACGCCGACGACCTCTCGCTCGTCGGCCCGGGCGGGAACACCGGCCAGCAGCCGCCCGCCGCGCCGACCGCTCTGAAGACCGGCACCGTCACCTCGACCAGCGCGGCCCTGTCCTGGTCCCCGGTGGCCGACGCCACGAGCTACACGGTCTACCGCGACGGCACGAAGGCCCAGACGGTGACCGGCACGTCCGCCACGATCACCGGCCTGTCGCCCTCGACCGCGTACGGCTTCCAGGTCGCGGCGGTGAACGCCGCGGGCGAGTCCGCGAAGTCGGCGACGGTGACGGCGAAGACGGCCGCGGACTCGGGCGGGCCCGGCGGCGGCACCGCGGACCTTCCGCCGCACGCCCTGGTCGGCTATCTGCACGCGAGCTTCGCCAACGGCTCCGGTTACACGCGCATGGCCGACGTCCCCGGCAGTTGGGACGTCATCGACCTGGCCTTCGGCGAGCCGACGTCGGTCACCTCGGGCGACATCCGCTTCAACCGCTGCCCGGTCACCGAGTGCCCGAACGTCGAGAGCGACGCCGAGTTCAAGGCGGCCATCAAGGCCAAGCGGGCGGCCGGCAAGAAGGTCCTGATCTCCATCGGCGGCCAGAACGGCCAGGTGCAGCTGACCACGACGGCGGCCAGGGACACGTTCGTCTCGTCCGTTTCGCGGATCATCGACGAATACGGCCTCGACGGCCTCGACATCGACTTCGAGGGCCACTCCCTGTCCCTCAACGCGAACGACACGGACTTCCGGAACCCGACCACGCCCGTGGTCGTCAATCTGATCTCGGCCCTGAAGACCCTGAAGGCGAAGTACGGCGCCAAGTTCGTCCTGACCATGGCCCCGGAGACCTTCTTCGTGCAGATGGGCTACCAGTACTACGGCACGGGCAAGTGGGGCGGCCAGGACCCGCGCTGCGGCGCCTACCTCCCGGTGATCCACGCTCTCCGCGACGACCTGACCCTGCTCCACGTCCAGGACTACAACTCGGGCCCGATCATGGGCCTGGACAACCAGTACCACTCCATGGGCGGCGCGGACTTCCACATCGCCATGACCGACATGCTCCTGACGGGCTTCCCGGTGGCCGGCGACGCGGCGAACGTCTTCCCGCCGCTGCGCCCCGACCAGGTCGCCATCGGCATGCCAGCGTCCACCAACGCGGGCAACGGCCACGTCGCCCCGTCGGAGGTGACCAAGGCCCTGGACTGCCTGACCAAGAAGACGAACTGCGGCTCCTCCACCACCCACGGCACCTGGCCGGCCCTGCGCGGCCTGATGACGTGGTCGGTCAACTGGGACCGGTTCGGGAACTGGCAGTTCCAGAACACCTTCGACGCCTACTTCGGGCGCGGCCGCTGAACCGTGAGCCGGTTCACTCCAACGAGGGGCCACAATCCGCGTAATGGCTGATGGGATACCTCCCTCTCTCTTGTGACGCGGCCCGCGTCCACGAACGATGAGGGAGGTCTTCCCATGGGGCGAAGACGGAGGTCGCCTGGCCGGCATCGGTCGCGCCGGACCCCGAGGCCTGCCGCCGGGAGTGGGAACGCAACCCCCAGGGGGTCGCCCTGCTGCCCGCGGGCAAGGCCTGGGACGTCCTGATCCTGCCCGGCGTGCTCGGCTGTCCGACGCTCGACGTCCTGACCCGAGTCCTCGACCGACCAGGGCCGGTGCCGGCCGACTTCGGGGACGAGCGCACGGGCTTCTTCGTGCCGCCGGGCACCGCGGCCCCCCGGCTCGGCACCGGTATCCGCACCGCGGGGCTCGGCACCTGGACCGTCGTGCCGTATCCGGGGCGGAGCACCGGCAGGGTGCGCCGGCTGGTCACCCCGGACGGCTCGGGCACCCTCACCGACCCGGCACTGCTGGAACTGGCGATGCACGAGGCGGCCGCGGCCCTGGCCCTCAAGGAGGAGGGCTGATGTGCGGGAGCCGACTCGAACACGCAGATGGGATACCGGTTCTAGGGTGCGGCGTCAGTGGTCACGGCGGCGCCGATCAGCAGCCACAGCGCGGACAGCAGCACGGAAGCCAGGCACCAACCGGCCACGACATCCAGTGGCCAGTGGTAGCCGCGCCGCACCAGCCCGAAGGAGGCGCCGGACACGAGAGCGGCGAACGCCGCGACGACGGTCCGGCGGGCGGCGGCCGTGCGCAGCCAGGGCAGCAGCACGAGCGCCGCGGCACCGTAGGCGACGGCCCCGGTGGCCGCGTGCCCCGACGGGAAGTACCCGGTACCGGGAGGCATGACCGCGGTACCGGGACGGGCCGTCCAGGCCTTCAACGGCACGACGAGCGCCGGGAGCAGGACCATCGGCACGGCTGCCGCGAGGGGCGCGAGCCACCAGCGCTCCGCGCCGGCGGCGCGTCCCCGCCAGGCCGTGTGGATCAGGACGGACAGGAGCACGGGTACCGCGATCTGCACCTGGCCCAGATCGGACAGCAGTTCGGAGAGGCGGTCCGGGTGCAGCAGCGCGTGGCTGACCTCCCGGTCCGCGTCCAGCAGCGGGCCGCCCGCCGTCACCTGCCAGGTGATCAGTGCGAGCAGGAGGGCCGGGACGGCGAGCAGGAACACCACGAACACCACGGTGCACAGCTTCGCAGGCAGGGCGAGTGAGCCCGGACCCGGGCCGGTCGGTCCCGAGCCGTGCCGCTCCCGAGCCGTGCCGGCCGGTCCCGGACACACCGAAGGGCCGGCACAAGGGGGGGTGTGCGCCGGCCCGACGGGGACGGCCGTCCCATCTCTCTGCGACCGTCCGGATCGGAAGGCCGCGCGCCCCGGGGGGTCTGGGGCGGGCGACTGTCCGATCATTGAGGAGAACCGGAACCCGTGGGTTCCGGGTGTGTGCGCGAGGCACGACCAGGTCGAAGCTGGGGAGGCTACGGCCTGAGGCCGCCCACAGTCCCCTGTGGGCGGGTGTATCTCTCATCCGGGAAGAACCTACGGCAGCCGGTGGGCGGAGGACAGCGGGAACGGCGTCCTGCCATCCACCTCGCACACCTTCTTCACACGCTCTGCCGCCGGCTGCGCCAGGCGCGCATATCCGCCGCTCAGATGCGCGCGAACGCCTGCTCGATGATGTCGAGGCCCTCGCTCAGCAGGTCCTCGCCGATGACGAGCGGGGGCAGGAACCGCAGCACGTTGCCGTAGGTGCCGCAGCTCAGGACGAGCAGGCCCTCGGCGTGGCAGGCCTTGAGGAGCGCGGCCGTCGCCTCCGGGTTCGGCTCCTTTGTGGCACGGTCCTTGACCAGCTCGATGGCGATCATCGCGCCGCGGCCGCGGACGTCGCCGATGATGTCGAACTTGTCCTGCATCGCGGTGAGGCGGGCCTTCATGATCTCCTCGATCCGCTTCGCCTTGGCGTTGAGGTCGAGTTCCTTCATGGTCTCGATCGCGCCGAGCGCGCCCGCGCAGGCCACCGGGTTGCCGCCGTAGGTGCCGCCGAGGCCGCCCGCGTGCGCGGCGTCCATGATCTCGGCACGGCCGGTGACGGCGGCCAGCGGCAGGCCGCCGGCGATGCCCTTGGCGGTGGTGATCAGGTCCGGGACGATGCCCTCGTCCTCGCAGGCGAACCACTGGCCGGTGCGGCAGAAACCGGCCTGGATCTCGTCGGCGACGAACACGATGCCGTTGTCGGCGGCGAACTGGCGGATAGCGGGCAGGAAGCCCTTGGCCGGCTCGATGAAGCCTCCCTCGCCGAGCACCGGCTCGATGATGATCGCGGCCACGTTGTCCGCGCCGACCTGCTTGGTGATCTGGTCGATGGCCTGCTTGGCGGCCTCGGGGCCGGCGTTCTCCGGGCCCGTCGGCCAGCGGTAGCCGTAGGCCACCGGCACCCGGTAGACCTCGGGCGCGAACGGACCGAAGCCGTGCTTGTACGGCATGTTCTTCGCCGTCAGCGCCATGGTGAGGTTGGTGCGGCCGTGGTAGCCGTGGTCGAAGACGACGACGGCCTGGCGCTTGGTGTGGGCGCGGGCGATCTTGACGGCGTTCTCGACGGCCTCGGCGCCCGAGTTGAACAGCGCGGACTTCTTGGCGTGGTCACCCGGCGTGAGCTCGGCCAGCGCCTCGGCGACGGCCACGTAGCCCTCGTACGGCGTGACCATGAAACACGTGTGGGTGAAGTCGGCGAGCTGCGCGGAGGCGCGGCGTACGACGGCCTCGGCGGACGCGCCGACCGAGGTCACCGCGATGCCGGAGCCGAAGTCGATGAGGCGGTTGCCGTCGACGTCCTCGATGATGCCGCCGCCGGCACGCGTGACGAAGACCGGCAGCGTGGAGCCCACGCCCTGCGCGACCACAGCGGTCCGGCGGGCCTGCAGCTCCTGCGACTTCGGGCCGGGGATGGCGGTGACGACGCGGCGCTCCTGCTCAAGTGCGGTCATGGGGGCTCCCTGATGAGATCTTGCGTACGGCGGCGTTTTTCGGACGCTTTTCCTTCTTTTCTCGCAGGTTAGGGCGGCGGGGAGGACGTGGGCATGCTCCATGTGGGCGTTGTCGCCGACCGCGGTTGTCCGCGGTGGACATAGGAGGGGCGCGGGCCGGACAACGCGGGTGCCGGCGCCGTGACCTGCGGTGTGCCGCGCAATCGGTGAACTCCCCTTGCGCGGGCGTTAGATTGACTCGCTGATGGTGGACGGAACGGCTGGTCAGGGGGCAAGGGCGATGGACGACGGGACGCAGGACGCCCGGGGTACGCACGCGAACCCCGTGCCACGCCCGGCGGTGCCGAGGGACGCTCCCACGGCGCCACCCCGGCCGAGCATCCCCCCGGCCGCGCCCGGTGCCTACGAGCAGTATCCGCAAGAGGGGCCGGGGCAGCACGGGCAGCTCCCCGAGCGGCGGCCCGGCGTCGCCGAGTGGCTCGACACCCCCCGCCCGGCCGCCGCGCCCGGCATCTGGCGCTTCGGGCACCGCCCGCCCAAGGCCGCGAGGACGCCGGACCGGCTGCCGTCGATCACGATCGTCGGGCTGCTGATCCCGCTGGTCGTGGCCCTGCTGGTGTGGTCGCTGTGGCGGCAGGGCGCGCTGCCGTACCAGGGGACGCCGCTGAAACTGTTCACCCCGGACGACTGGTGGTGGGGCGGCACCGTGTCCCCCAAGGGGATGCAGGGCCGCGAGGCCATGGTGGTCTACGACGGCGTGTTCTTCGCCGTGCTCGTCTACGCCGTCGGACGGCTGGGCAGCTGGCCCGACGTCGTACGGCACTTCGTGGGCCGCCGCCCGCAGCCCGCGCGGGCCCTGTTCGCCGCCGCCGGCGCCCTGATCGCGCTCAGCCTGGTCTTCCCCGGCGCCTTCCCGGGCGTCGGCTGGGACCCCCTGCCGGTCGTCGACCCCGTCTTCTCCCTGATCGTCCTCGTCTCGGGCGGCTACGGCCTGTTCGCCTCCCAGCTGTTCACCGACGCGCTGTACGCGCTCATCACCCTGCTGGTCGTCTGGCCGTTCGCCCGGGTCGGCGGCTGGTGGGCGTACGCCCGGGAGCTCGCCGCGCGCCGCCGGGCGGCCGCGGACCCCGTCACCCCGCCCGCGGCGGACCTGCCGCGCTCGCAGTGGCCCGGACCGCGCAACGCCGGGCAGTACGAGGCAGCCGACCTGCTGGCCGCCGAGGTCGCCGCGGGCCGGATGAACGACGTGGACTGCGTCCGGGTCGAGCGGGCATGGGAGGCGGCCCGGCGGGAGGCACGCCCGGCCACCTTCACCGAGACCGTGCTGCGGCAGGGCGCCGCCGCCTGGACGCACCCCTCCGGGGCGCGCGATCTGCCGGGCCGCACCGCGCGCCACGACCTGCTGGAAGGGCAGGTGCGCATCGGACGCTGGGCGGGGGAGCGGACCCCGCGCGACTACGAGGGGGCGGCGGCCGCCCTCGGCCCCGAGACGCTCGGCACCTCGCTGCTGCTGGTGGGGCCGTCCGGGTCCGGGAAGACCCGGAACGTCACCGGGCCGGTCACCGAGGCACTCACCCTCCAGGCCCTCACCGGAGCGTGCGCGGTGGTCGCCGTCGGCGCCGCCGGGACTCCGCTCGGCCCGGACTCCGCGTACGACGTGGTGGTCCGGATCGGTGACCCCGCCTCCGTCCACGACCTCGACCCGTACGCCGGGTCCGACGACCCCGACGAGGCCGCCGCCTTCCTGGCCGAGGCTCTGGTCGGCGACTTGGAGACCGTCGGCGGGCAGAGCGCCGCCACCGCGCTCGCCCAGTTGCTCGGCCCCTACCGGGCGGCGCACGGGCACTTCCCGCCGCTGCCGGCGCTGCGCGAACTGCTGGAGGGCGATCCGGGCGCGGTGGCGTCCCTGCGGGCGGCGCTGTCGGCGGACGAACACGCCGTGATGCGGCGCGAACTCGACGCCCGGACGCGGCAGGCCGGCTCCGCGGCAGACGCCGGACCGGCCCTCGCGGACCGGCTCGCGCTCCTGGACCGGCCGGCCTTCGGCGACTTCTTCGCCGCGGCGGGGCCCGGCGGCCGGCCCTTCTCGCTGCGCGCGGTGGCCCACCATCCGCTGCGGGTCCGCGTCGACCTGCCCGAACGCGGACACGAGGAGGCGTCCCGGCTGATCACCCGGCTGGTCCTGGCCCAGTTCCACACCGTCGTACGGGACACCCGGCGCCCCCACTTCGCCTGCCTGGTCCTCGACGACGCCACCGGGGCCGTCACCGCGGAGTCGGTGCGCCGCGTCCAGGGGCTGCGCTCCCAGAACGCCGGCGTCGTCCTCGCGCTCCGGTCGGTCGCCGACGTGCCCGAGGCGCTGCACGGCCCGCTGCTGGGGGCCGTCGGCTGCCGTATGGCGCTCGCCGGCGTCACCACCTGGGACGGCGGCCGGTTCGCGCAGGCCTGGGGGACCGAGTGGGTGGAGACCAAGGAGGTGGCCAAGCACACCGTCTTCGCCCACCAGCCGATGACCCGCGCCATCCACGCCCTGCGCAAGCTGGTGACCGGACGGGCCGTGACCACGGACGCCGTGACGACCCGGCAGGTGGAGCGGGAGCGCTGGTCCGCCTCCCAGCTGGCCCACGAGGTCCCGCCCGGGCACGCGGTGCTGTCGCTGACCGGCGTGCGGGGCGAGCACACGCCGCCGCTGCTGGTGGACCTGCGGGGCTGAACGGGGCGGGAGGCGAACGCGGCGGGTATG
Source organism: Streptomyces sp. NPDC047453 (assembly GCF_040643155.1). Taxonomy (NCBI): domain Bacteria; kingdom Bacillati; phylum Actinomycetota; class Actinomycetes; order Kitasatosporales; family Streptomycetaceae; genus Streptomyces; species Streptomyces sp. NPDC047453. The sequence goes on from NZ_JBEYTS010000048.1 coordinate 47,616, forward strand.
CGCACGGCCGTAACACGTTGACCGTACGGTGAGGCAGAATCGGCATAGGTTGTTCATACGTGACGTCCAAAAGATCACAATGATCATCCGATCTCCATAGAGCCTCCGCGCAAGAACCCGTAGAAGAAACCCGCACAAGAACCCCGCAGACCAGAAGGCCTCATGCCCCCGACGCTCGCCTCGCTCGTCCACCACTCCGCGCTCAAGCTGACCGTGCGCGCGGGCGGGGACCGCCTGGACGTACCCGTCCGCTGGGCCCACGTCAGCGAGCTCGCCGACCCCGTGCCGTACATGGAGGGCGGGGAACTGCTGCTGATCACCGCGCTCAAGCTGGACGCGGAGAATCCCGACGCCATGCGCCGCTATGTGAAGCGGCTGGCCAAGGCCGGGGTCGTCGGGCTCGGCTTCGCCGTCGGGGTCAACTACGAGGACATCCCCGCGGCGCTCGTCGACGCCGCCGAGGAGGAGGGGCTGCCGCTGCTCGAGGTGCCCCGCCGCACCCCGTTCCTCGCCATCAGCAAGGCGGTGTCGGCGGCCATCGCGGCCGACCAGTACCGGGCGGTCACGGCCGGCTTCGCCGCCCAGCGGGAACTGACCAAGCAGGCCCTGAACGCCGGACCCGAGGGACTGCTCGCCGCGCTCGCGGCCCAGGTGGACGGCTGGACGGCGCTCTACGACGCCTCGGGGGCCGTCGTCGGCGCGGCACCCGAGTGGGCCACACGCCGCGCCGAACGGCTCACGGCCGACATCGACCGGCTGCGCGACCGGCCGGCCCCCGCGTCCGCCGTGGTCGGCGGACCCGAGACCGAGGACCGCGTCGAACTGCACTCCATCGGCACCGGGCGCCGCCCGCGCGCCGCGCTCGCCGTCGGCACGGCCGCCACCCTCGGCACCGCCGAGCGGTACGCCGTCCACTCCGCAGTGGCCCTGCTGACGCTCACCACGGAACGCTCACGCTCGCTGCACGCCGCCGAGCAGCGGATCGGCGCCGCCGTGCTGCGCATGCTGCTCGCCGGGCAGCCCGACCATGCCCGCGCGGTGGCCGGAGACCTGTACGGCGGCCTGCTGGACGCCCCCTTCCGCATGATCGTCGCCGAGTCCGCCTCGGCGTCCGCCGCGCGGGCGCACGCAAGTCACGCGCGCGTGCAGTCCGCCGCACCCTCCCCGGCCGCGGTACTGGCCGCCGCCGGCACCGGCGCCGACCCGCTCGCCGTGCTGGCCGAGATAGTGGAGGCGGCCGCCGCCCGGTCGGGGGAGGCGGTGCTGGTGGTGCCCGACGGGGAGCGCCTGGTGGTGCTCGCCGCCGACGGGGGCGCGGCCGTGGCGGTGTGCGGCCAGTACGCCGCGGCGCTGGAGGCGGCGCGGGCCGAGGCCGTGCGCGAGCAGTCGGGCGGGGAGGAGGGCGAACTGGTCGTCGGGCTGTCCGGGCCGGCCGGGCCCATCGCGGCCGCCGCCGCGTACAAGCAGGCCGACCAGGCGCTGTCGGTGGCGCGGCGGCGCGGACGGGTGCTCGTCGAGCACGACCAGCTCGCCTCCGGATCGGTGCTGCCGCTGCTGGCGGACGACGCGGTCAGGGCGTTCGCGGACGGGCTGCTGCGTGCGCTGTACGAGCACGACGCGACGGGCCGCGGTGATCTGGTGGCCTCGTTGCGGGCCTGGCTGTCCCGGCACGGCCAGTGGGACGCGGCCGCCGCCGACCTCGGCGTCCACCGGCACACCCTGCGGTACCGGATGCGGCGGGTCGAGGAGATCCTCGGCCGCTCCCTGGACGATCCGGACGTGCGGATGGAGCTGTGGCTGGCGCTGAAGGCCACGTCCACGGAGTAGGGGGCCTGCCGGATATCGCGCCGGCCACCGCGCCGGACAGGCCTCGTACGCCAATCCGGCGCACCCCCGCCCCGCACTGCTACGACTCGGACAAGCGACCCCGGGCCGCCCCCGCCCTACCGTGGACGACGAAAGCCAAGTACATCTCCTACGCGGAAGGGCCGGGACTCCTTGATGACTTCCACCCACGCCTTCTGGCTCGCCGGCCGCCAGGTCACCGGCGAGGACACCTTCGACGTCACCAACCCGTGGGACGGGCGGCTGGTCGGCAAGGTCGGCGTGCCGACCGACGCCCAGGTCGAGGAGGCCGTGGCCGCCGCGTACGCCGTGCGGGACGAGTTCGCCGCCACCCCGGCGCACGTGCGGGCCGCCGCCCTCGACCACGTCAGCAAGCGGCTGGTCGAGCGCACCGAGGAGATCGCGCAGCTCATCTCCGCCGAGAACGGCAAGCCGATCAAGTGGGCGCGCGGCGAGGTCGGCCGTGCCGTGTCCGTGTTCCGGTTCGCCGCGGAGGAGGCCCGCCGGTTCAACGGCGGCGACGCCCAGCGCCTGGACACCGACGCCGGCGGCCAGGGCCGCCTCGCCTTCACCCGCCGCTTCCCCAAGGGCGTCGTCCTCGGCATCGCGCCGTTCAACTTCCCGCTGAACCTGTGCGCCCACAAGGTCGCCCCGGCCATCGCCGCCGGTGTGCCGATCATTCTCAAGCCCGCCCCGGCCACCCCGCTGTCCGGGCTGATCCTCGGCGAGCTGCTGGCCGAGACCGACCTGCCGGCCGGTTCCTGGTCGATCCTCCCGGTCGCCAACGACAAGATGCCGGCCCTCGTCCAGGACGAGCGCCTGCCGGTCATCTCCTTCACCGGTTCCGAGAAGGTCGGCTACGCGATCATGGACTCGGTGCCGCGCAAGCACTGCACCCTGGAGCTCGGCGGCAACGGTGCGGCCGTCGTCCTCGCCGACTACGCGAGCGACGAGGACCTGGACTGGGCCGCGGGCCGCATCGCGACCTTCTCCAACTACCAGGGCGGCCAGTCCTGCATCTCCGTGCAGCGCGTGATCGCCGACGCCTCGGTCTACGAGCGCCTGCTGCCGCGCATCGTCGCCGCCGTCGAGGCCCAGGTCACCGGTGACCCCTCAGACCCGAAGACCGATGTCGGCCCGCTGGTCAGCGAGGACGCCGCCAAGCGCGTGGAGTCCTGGGTGCAGGAGGCCGTCGAGGCCGGAGCCACCCTGCACGCCGGCGGCAAGCGCGACGGAGCCTCGTACGCCCCGACCGTCCTCACCGACGTGCCCTCCGAGGTGACGATCTCCTGCGAGGAGGTCTTCGGCCCCGTCCTGACCGTGCAGAAGGTGAACGGCGAGGCCGAGGCCTTCGCCGCCGTCAACGACTCCAAGTACGGCCTCCAGGCAGGCGTGTTCACCCATGACCTGCAGACCGCCTTCCGCGCCCACCGCGCCCTGGAGGTCGGCGGCGTGGTCGTCGGCGACGTCCCGTCCTACCGCGCCGACCAGATGCCGTACGGCGGCGTCAAGCAGTCCGGCGTGGGCCGCGAGGGCGTCAAGTTCGCGATGGACGACTACACCTACGAGCGCGTCCTGGTCCTGACCGGCCTCGCCCTGTAGGCCTGACGGTCCGCCGACCGACGACGGCCGGAGCCCGCTGTGCGGGGGCTCCGGCCGTCGTCGTACATGTGCCCACTGACCTGCTGGAACAGTCGAATCTTGGCTGATTCCCGTGGACTTGTGGGAACAGCGTGGGAACACGGGGCTAGCCTCCGGGCCATGGCGAGCGTTGTGCGGCGCAAGAACAGGCGCGGGGAGATCACCAGCTTCCAGGTGAAGTGGCGTGACGGTGGCTCAGCGACCGGTGACTGGCAGACCGAGCGTTTCGACGACGAGGACTCGGCCGAGGTCTTCAAGAAGGCCGTCGACGAGGCCGGGCAGAACTGGCCCCCGGGCTGGGTGAAGGGCAAGGGGTTCATCGACGAGGCGTCTGCCGACGAACTGCGCTACCGCTTCGACCGCTTCGCGCGGGAGTCCATCGAGAACCGGACGGCGAGCAAGCGCTACAAGCAGCAGCGCATCAGGGCTCTGGAGATGTACGTCTTCCCGACGTTCGGCCTCTGCGATGTGCGCTCTGCCGAGCACTTCAGCAAGGCCACGATCGGCGCGTGGGTCAACAAGATGATTCAGACGAAGGTCAGGCGCGGGTCCAAGATCAAGGACATGTCGCCGGAGACGCTGCGGGGCCTGCACGGGGTCCTGTCGTCGGTGCTGAAAGAGGCCGTGATCGCAGAGCCGCCGCTCCGGGACCGCAACCCGTGCGACCTGACGAGGATCCCGAGCGCTGACGACTGGGGCATCGAGGACGACGAGAGCTCCGACGACATGGAGTTCATGACTCCTCAGGAGGTCGCCGGCCTCGTCGACTGCTTCCCTCGGGCCAGCGACCGGATGCTCGTGCGCACGGCCTACGGGACCGGCATGCGGTGGGGCGAGATCAGCGCACTACCTGGAGGTGACCCCGCAGCGCGTGTCCGACATCGCCATCGTCGGCCACCACAGCGAGGCCCGCGCCCGCCGGGACGCCTGGGCCGCACGCCCGACTGGGACAAGTGGCTGCGCCCCAAGGCGTACTGCACGAACTGCTCGGGCTCCAGGTCCGCGTTCTCCTCCGCCCGCCGACGCCGCCTCGATCACCTTCGACGCCCCGGACGGGCGTTGGTGTCAGGCCGGGCAGGTGGCTGGCGAGCGCCTGGGCCTGCTCCGACTGGCCCTGGGCGTAGGTGAGCGTGGTCTTGTCGACTCGGCTTGGGGCGTTGCCGGTGGCGGTTATCTGGAAGCCGAGGGCCCGCAGTTGGTCGGCAACCTTCAGCGCCTGGCCCTTGGTGCCGGTGCCGTTGAGGACGGTGACGTACACCGTGTTCGCGGGTGCCGGTAGGTGGGCGGTGGCCTTTTTCAGGTCGGCCTTGGTCATTTCCTGGTCGTGGTTGAGGGCGGTGAACAGTTGCCGTGCGGCGGGCTGTTGCCAGGTGATGTTGGCCTTGTCCGTGGGCACGTCCCTTTCCCGCGGGTAGTTGGGGACGGTCAGGAACGAGATCCGGTTCGTGGGGATGCCCTTCACGCTGGAGGCCAGGCTGGAGAGAGGTTTGATGCCCGCGAGGCCGGGGTCGGTGGTCAGCGAGTCGGTGGCGGAGGTCAGGAAGCCGTACAAGGCGGTGGGGTCGTACAGCTTGGATTTGGCGCGGTCGGCGAGGGACTGCATGAATTCCTGCTGGCGTCCGATGCGGCCGATGTCGGAGCCGTCGCCGATGCTGTAGCGGGCGCGGACGTAGCCGAGGGCTTTTTCGTCCTTGACGATCTGGCAGCCGGGCTCGAGGTCGAGGTGTGCCTTTTTGTCGTGGATGGCCTGCTCGGGGCAGACCTGGACGCCGCCGACGGCGTTGACCATGCCGCTGAAGCCGCGGAAGTCGACGATCAGGAAGTGGTCGATGCGGATCTGGGTGTTGGCTTCGATGGTCTTGATGGTGCAGGCGGCGGCTTTGGCGGTGTCTCCGGTGGAGCCGCCGATCGCGAACGCCTCGTTGATCTTGAAGTGGTGGGGTGGGGACGGGGTGCCGTTGCCGCGGTCGCAGGCGGGGATCTGTACCCAGGAGTCGCGGGGGAAGGAGACGACGGTGGCCCATTTCCCGTTGCCGCCGGTGTGCAGCAGCATCAGAGTGTCGGACTGCATGGTGGTCAGGTTCTTGCCGTAGGCGTCGCCGAGGCCTTTGCGGCTGTCGGAGCCAATGACCAGGATGTTCTGGCCCCCGAGTGCGGCCTTGGGCCGGTTGTCGCCCAGCGCGTCGCCGACATCTGCGCCCTTGATGTTGCCGTTGAGGTGGGTGTAGATCCAGCCGCCCACACCGGCCGTGCCCAGCACGAGGACCGAAGCGGCGAGCGCCACCCAGCGGCCGATCCGCCGTTTGGAACGCCTGCGTCGGCGCCGCCCGGTCGGCTCGTGACTCTGCGAAGGTATTGCGGGTCTGCGTGCGTGTCCTGCCATGACGGCTCAGGTCCCTTGTGCCGTGCGCTGCTCGCGCTATCGATGAAGAAGCGGCCCGGCTGCCGCGCAGGAGATCTCCTGCGTGGCAGCCCAGGGTGGGATCGCTCAGCTGAGGATGGGGATCAGGCCGAGCGCGAACAGCAGGTAGAAGCCGGCCGCGACGGCCAGGCGTGCCGGGGTCAGCTTGTGGGCGCGCATGGTGAGCAGCAGGTAGATGATCGCGGCCATGGTGATCAGTCCGGACCACAGCAGGGCGGTGTCGAAGTGCCAGCTGGTGAAGAGGAGGCCCAGGCCGGAGGGGACGGTGGCCTGGATCATCATGGCGCCGGAGATGTTCGCCAGCGCCAGTTTGGTCTTGCCCTGGCGTACCCAGATCACCGCGTTCATGATCTCCGGCAGCTCGGTCGCGATGGGGGATAGCAGCAGCGCGGTCACGGAAGCGGACAGGCCGAGCATCGGGCCGATGGCGTCCAGCTGCTTCACGAACAACTGCGAGGCGAAGAAGATCACCACCAGGGTGACCAGTGTCTGCGCGACCACGGCCCAGGTGGCCGGGGAGGCGGCCTTCGGCTGGAACTTCAGCGGCTCCAGTTCCTCCTCCTCGCCGTCCTCGTCGCGGATCTCCCGCCAGAAGTAGACCGCGTAGGCGGCGAAGAACAGCAGGCCCAGGACCGGCTTGAAGGCGAAGGCGACCAGGCCGAGCGCCACCTTCACGATGAAGATCGGCAGGAACCACTTCTGGTCCTTGGCCAGCCGCTTCATGTCCGCCGCACTGCCCAGCGCCTGCTCCTTGTCCGCAGGGGGCGGGCCGAAGCCGTCCGGGCCGGCAGCGCCCGCATCGACGAGTACGGGGATGCGCTGCTTGCCGGCGTCGAGCGCGGCTGCGCGGTCTTTGCGGCGCTTGAGCAGCAGCATGGTGCCGGTGACGCCGTAGGCGACGGTGGCCAGCGCCAGCGGGCCGCCCATCGCGGCACCCACGCCGATGTTCTTGGCCTCAGCGGTCGCGCCGGTGGTCACCGCGACGAGCGTGACCACGGACTCCGGCAGGGCGGTGCCGAAGGCGGCCAGGATCGTGCCGACCGCCATCTTGCCCACGTTGAGGCGCTCGCCGAGCCACTCGACGGCGTTGACGAACCACTCACA
>NZ_JBEYTS010000049.1:0-50523 GCF_040643155.1 Streptomyces sp. NPDC047453
TCCCCTTTTTTCTACATTTGTCGGGGTGGCGGGCCCCCCCCCCCCCGCGCCCCGTTCCGTCGGCGGGCGCCGGAGGGTCGTAAACCGGTCAGGCAGGTGATACGTCCGGTGCACGACCGGCAGGGGGCACGCGCGGAGCGCGACCGGGGGGACGACCGGGGGAGGGGACGGTTTCTCGGGCGGACGGATCGGGTGCTGAACGTGCTGGTGGGGGGACGGGGGAGAGGCGTACGGGGGATCGGGGATGGAGACGGACAAATCGAGAAAGGGGCTGGTCGGGGCGGTTGGGGCGGTCAGTGGATGATGCCGGTCCGCAGGGCTACGGCGACCATGCCGGCCCGGTCGCCGGTGCCGAGCTTGCGGGCGATGCGGGCGAGGTGGCTCTTGACGGTCAGCGCGGACAGGCCCATCGAGACGCCGATGGCCTTGTTCGACTGGCCCTCCGCGACCAGCCGCAGCACCTCGACCTCGCGGCCGGAGAGCTCGCGGAAACCACCCGGGTGGCTCGGGGCGCCCGGGGGGCGGCGGTGCAGTCGGGCGGCCGCGGCGCCGATGGGGGCGGCGCCGGGCCGGGTGGGTAGCCCGACGTTGGTGCGGGTGCCGGTGACGACGTAGCCCTTGACGCCACCGGCCAGGGCGTTGCGAACGGCGCCGATGTCGTCGGCGGCGGACAGGGCCAGGCCGTTGGGCCATCCGGCGGCACGGGTCTCGGACAGCAGTGTGAGCCCGGAGCCGTCGGGCAGGTGGACGTCGGCTACGCAGATGTCACGCGGATTGCCGATACGGGGACGGGCCTCCGCGACGGACGACGCCTCGATGACGTCACGGACTCCAAGCGCCCACAGATGACGGGTGACGGTGGAACGGACGCGCGGGTCCGCCACGACGACCATGGCGGTCGGCTTGTTCGGGCGGTAGGCGACCAGGCTTGCGGGCTGCTCGAGGAGAACGGACACCAGGCCTCCTGGGGGTGGGGGGACGGGGCCGGCTTGTGGGGATGAAGCCGGGAAGAACCGTGCTTGCAAGGTCACAGTGGTCTTCGGCACCAAACCCGGTGTCCTTTAGAGAATGATCACGATCTGGTGAGTCACCGAGCGTTTAATTCGAACGTATTGTCGATAATCCGAAGGTCGAATCGGTTCACTTGGGTGTCATTCGGGAGCGATACTTGCCTGAAAGTGGCCGTATCGACAAAGAAACGGCAAGAAGCCGGTAAGTCGCCCGGACAGGTGTACGCGGGCGGGTGCGGGGCCGCGTCAGCGTGGGTGCCAGTCCCTCGTCAGCGCGGGGACGGGTCCGGCGTCAACGCGACTGCGGGCCGCGCCGCTGCGGCAGCGTCACCACCGACGCGTCCCCCGGACCGGCCGGCGGCAGCCCGGCGACCTGGGCGAGCAGATCGCACCAGGACGCCAGGTGCGCCGCGGTGTCCGGCACCCCGCCCAGCCCCTCCCGGGGCGTCCAGGAGGCGCGGATCTCGATCTGCGAGGCCGCCGGGCGCGACGACAGCCCGCCGAAGTAGTGCGAACTCGCGCGCGTGACGGTCCCGCTCGGCTCGCCGTACATCAGCCCGCGCGCCTGGAGCGCCCCGGTCAGCCACGACCAGCACACGTCCGGCAGCAGCGGGTCGGCGGCCATCTCCGGCTCCAGCTCCGCGCGCACCAGCGTCACCAGCCGGAAGGTGCCCTGCCAGGCGTCGTGCCCGGCCGGGTCGTGCAGCAGCACCAGCCGGCCGTCGGCCAGGTCCTGCTCCCCGTCGACGACCGTGGCCTCCAGCGCGTACGTGAACGGGGCGAGCCGCTGCGGCGGCGGGACCTGCTCGATCTCCAGCTGCGGCCGCAGCCGCGCGGCCCTCAGCGCCTCGACCGCCGCCCGGAAGGGCAAGGGAGCCTGAGCCGCCCTGCTCGCATCGCCGTCCCCCTTTCCCGGATCCTTCGGATCGTCCATTCCGCCAGTGCCGTCCGACAGTCGTCCCTGAGCCGCAGCCATGCCGGGAAGATTAAGGGGAACCGGGCCTTTGTGCAGGGCAAGACACCCCGCCGCCGTCGGCGCCGCCGTCCGGGGGCCGCACACCTGGGCCTTCGCGTCATCGGGGGCATGCGAGACTTGCGGGCGTGAGTGCCAACCAGACGCCCGCAAGCCGGCAGCCGCAGACAGCCACCTACGACTCCGCCTTCCTGAAGGCGTGCAGGCGTGAACCCGTGCCGCACACGCCCGTGTGGTTCATGCGGCAGGCCGGGCGCTCCTTGCCGGAGTACCTCAAGGTGCGCGAGGGCATCCCGATGCTCGAGTCCTGCATGCGCCCGGAGCTGGTCGCCGAGATCACCCTCCAGCCGGTCCGCCGGCACAACGTGGACGCGGCGATCTACTTCAGCGACATCGTCGTGCCCCTCAAGGCCATCGGTATCGACCTGGACATCAAGCCCGGCATCGGCCCGGTCGTCGAGCGCCCGGTGCGCACCCGCGAGGACCTCGCGCGGCTGCGCGACCTGACCCCCGAGGACGTCTCCTACGTCACCGAGGCGATCGGCCTGCTCACCCGCGAACTCGGGTCCACCCCGCTCATCGGCTTCGCCGGCGCACCCTTCACCCTCGCGAGCTACCTCGTGGAGGGCGGCCCCTCCCGCACGTACGAGAACGCCAAGGCGATGATGTACGGCGACCCCGAGCTGTGGGCCGACCTGCTCGACCGCCTCGCCGCCATCACGACCGCCTTCCTGAAGGTGCAGATCGAGGCGGGCGCGAGCGCCGTGCAGCTCTTCGACTCCTGGGCCGGAGCCCTCTCGCCCGTCGACTACCGCCGCTCGGTGCTGCCCGCCTCCGCCAAGGTCTTCGAGGCCGTCGCCGGGTACGGCGTCCCGCGCATCCACTTCGGCGTCGGCACCGGTGAGCTGCTCGGCCTGATGGGCGAGGCGGGCGCGGACGTCGTCGGCGTCGACTGGCGGGTCCCGCTCGACGAGGCCGCGCGCCGTGTCGGCCCCGGCAAGGCGCTCCAGGGCAACCTCGACCCGACCGTGGTGTTCGCGCCCCGGAAGGTCATGGAGGCCAAGGCCCGGGAGGTGCTGGACGCCGCCGCGGGACTGGAGGGCCACATCTTCAACCTCGGCCACGGCGTCATGCCCTCGACCGACCCCGACGCGCTCACCCACCTCGTCGAGTACGTCCACACGCAGACCGCGCGCTGACCCGCCGCCCTTCCCCCGGTGCCAGGAGCACCGGGGGAAGGGACGCGGGCCCTTCGGCGGCCGGTCGCCGGCCGTCAGTACCGCAGGCGGGTGGCCGCCACGATGCTCTGCGGGGTCGCCCCCTCGAACCGCGCGGCCTCCGCACGCCGTACGGCGACGACCGCGCCGAACAGCGAATCCCCGAGCGCCTCGCGCAGCACCGCCGACCGCTCGAAGTGCGCCAGTGCCTCGGTGAGCGAGGTGGGCAGCCGCTTGTGCCCTCCCACCTCGGCGGGGTCACCCACCTCGGGTGGCGGCAGGGTCGCGGCGGCGTCGATCCCGCCGAGGCCGGCGGCGATGACCGCGCCCACCGCCAGGTAGGGGTTGGCCGCCGCGTCGAAACTCTTGATCTCGGCGTTCGCCGCCCAGCCGGCGTCCGGCGCCCCGGCGACGAAGCGGATCGCGGCCTCCCGGTTCTCCGGACCCCAGCACTGGAACGCACCGGCCCAGCGCGAGGGTTCGAGCCGCAGATAGCTGGCGGCCGAGGGTGCGCCGAGGGCGAGCAGCGCGGGCAGTTCCCGCAGGACGCCCGCGAGGAACGCTTCGCAGACCGCCGTCATGCCGTGCGGGCCGTCCCCGTCCCGGCACAGGTTCCGGCCGTCCTGCCAGAGACTGAGGTGCAGGTGGCGTCCGTTGCCGACCGCTCCCGCCTCGACGACCGGGGCGAACGACGCCGTCAGCCCGTGCCGCGCGGAGACCGCCCTGACCGTCTCCCGCACGAGCACCGCCAGATCGGCCGCTCCCACCGGGTCCGCGGGTGCCACGGACACCTCGAACTGGCCGGGCGCGTACTCCGGGTGCAGCTGCTGCACGGCGACGCCCTGGGCGACCAGGGCGTCCAGCACGTCGCGCAGGTAGTCGGACAGCTCGACGAAGCGTGCCATGCCGTACGCGGGGCCCGCGGCCGGGCGGGACGGGGAGGGGGACGGATCCGTGTCTCGGCCGACCACCCACTCGGTCTCGAAGCCCATCCGCAGGGCGAGGCCGCGTTCGGCGGCCCGCTCGGTCATCCGCCGGGCGAACAGCCGTTGACAGCCGGGGTACGGAGTGCCCCGCTGGTCGTGGCGGTCGGCCGGCGCCCAGGCCCAGCCGGGCTGCGCGGCCAGCGGGGTCAGCCGGTCGAGGTCGGGCAGGAGCCGCAGGTCGCCCTCGGGGGCGCCGGTGTGCCCGCCGGTGGTGACGGAGTCGTCGGCCAGGAACAGGTCGAAGACCGGCGGCATGGCGACACCCCACCGCACGGCGTCCGGCAGCGCCGAGACCGGCACGGTCTTGACACGGGTGATGCCCGCGGTGTCCACCATGGTGAGGACGACCCCGCTCACTCCCTGCGCCGTCAGCCGGTCGGCCTCCCCGGCCGCCCGGGCCCGCTCCTCGCGCGCGGTGGACATGGCATCCTCCTTCACCGCGTGCGGCCGTGATCGGCTCCGCGGTCGTGCTCTTGAGTGTGATCGCCGCCGGGTCGCCGGCGGCCGCAGCCCCCGCCCCGGATCACTTCGGTGACGTGGGCGAAAGCCGCAGCGGCCGGGTGCGGGTGCCGGGACCGGCCGCGTGTGCGCCCGGCCGGGGCAGGGGGTGCGTCCGGCGCGGCAGTGGACCGCCGGTGCCCGTCAGCGTCGGTCGAGGAGGTCCATGAACATGCTCTTGTGGAGTTCCTCGACATGCCGGCGCGCCACCTCGGCCGCCTCCGCCGCGTCCCCGCGCCGTATCGCCTTCACCAGGGCGCGGTGCTCGTCGTTGGAGTGGCGCAGGAAGTCCAGCGGGTAGGGCAGGTAGTAGCGGTACAGCTCCCGTAGTACGGCGCCGTAGGGGTCGGCGACGGAGTCGAGTCCGGTCGCGGCGGCCACCGCCATGTGGAACCGCTCGTCGCAGCCGTGGAACTCCGCCCAGCTCGGGGCCCGGTCCATCTCCTCGAGCAGCCGGTCCAGTTCCCGCGCGGACTCCGGGTCGAGCCCGCGGACCGCGGCCAGATGCGCGACCCCGCACTCCAGGACGAGCCGGTGGTCGATCAACTGGTGCACGTCGGCCGACGCCGCCCGGTACGTCTCGATGGCCCCGACCGCCGAGTGCGCCGGCCGCTCGGCCACCAGCGTCCCGCCGGTGCGGCCGCGTCTGCGCTCCAGCACGCCCTCCTTGCACAGGGCCACCAGGGCCCGGCGGACCGTGATCTCGGAAACGCCCAGGGCCTCGGCGATCCGGTCGCTGCCCGGCAGCCGCTCACCGGGCGCCAGCAGGCCGAGATCCACGGCGAGCGCGATACGGGCCCGTACGGCGTCCAGGGCGGACAGCCGCCGGATGGCGGTGAGCGGCGGCGCGTTCAGGCCGTGCGTGGCCTGCTCCGCGCGCGCCGGGCGGGAGTTCACGGGGGAGCCGGGCATGGCGACACCGTACTCAAGAGTGCTCATCTTGAACACTCTTGTTTAAGTGCTCATCGTGCTCTATTTTTTCGCCATCAGGCCACCTGCTGTCCGAAAGTGGTGACTCCCGTGTCCCGGCCCCTGCCCATCGCCCTCGCGCAGGCCCCTCCGCGCTCCTCCCGCTCGCCGCTCGCCGGCTTCGCCGACGAGGTCCAGGACCTCCTCGCGAGGTTCCCCGGGACCCGTCTGGCGGTCTATCCCGAGCTGCACCTGTGCGGGGTGGAGGGTGCCCGGGAGGAGCGGGAGGCCCGGCTGCGGGAGTCCGCGGAGCCGTTGGACGGCCCCCGGACCAAGATGCTCGCCGAGCTGGCGGGTGACCTGGGGATCTGGCTGCTGCCCGGCAGCGTGTGCGAGCGTGGTCCGCAGGGCGAGCTGTTCAACACCGCTCTGGCCTTCTCGCCCGAGGGCCGGCTCGCGGCCTCGTACCGCAAGGTCTTCCCGTGGCGCCCCTACGAGCCGTACGACCCCGGCGACCGCTTCGTCGTGGCCGACCTGGCCGAGGCGGGCCGGATCGGATTCGCGATCTGCTACGACGCGTGGTTCCCCGAGGTCTCCCGGCATCTGGCCTGGATGGGCGCGGAAGTGATCGTCAATCCGGTCATGACGACGACCGCCGACCGTGCCCAGGAACTGGTCCTGGCCCGGGCCAACGCCATGGTGAACCAGGTCTATGTGATCAGCGTCAACACCGCGGGCCCGGTCGGCACCGGCCGCAGTCTCGTGGTGGACCCGGAGGGCCGGGTGCGGGTCGAGGCCCCCGACGCCCTGCCCACCGTCCTCACCGACGTGCTCGACCTCGACGACGTCACCCGGGTCCGGACCCACGGCACGGCGGGCCTCAACCGCGTGTGGGACCAGTTCCAGGACGGTGACGCCCCGATCGAACTGCCGCTGTACCAGGGGCGGATCGACCCCCGTCGCTGGAATCCGGACCGCCGCGCCGGCGGCTGACCGCCCGGCACGTCCGCCTCCGCCCCGTCCCCCGCGCCCGCCGACACATCGCCGGAAGCCCGCCCGGCCCCTACGCGCCCCCCTGGAGCCCCGCCATGGAACAGCCCACCCCGACGCTGAACCGGACCCTGACCCTCAGATCAGTCGTCGCCTTCGGCCTCGCCTACATGACCCCCCTGATCGTGCTCGGCACGTACGGGGTCATCGCGCAGACGACCAACGGCACCGTGCCGACCGCCTACCTGCTGGCCATGGTCGCGATGATCTTCACCGCGCACAGCTACGGCAAGATGGCCGCGGCCCATCCGGTGGCGGGGTCGGCCTACACCTACGTGCGGCGGGCCATCGACTCCAGGGCGGGCTTCCTCGTCGGGTGGGCGACGCTCCTCGACTACTTCTTCCTGCCCATGGTCATCTGGCTGATCGGCGGCGCCTACCTGCACGCCCAGTTCCCCGGCGTGCCCTTCTGGGTCTGGATCGTCGGCTTCATCGCGATCACCACCGCGTTGAACGTGCGCGGCATCCGCACCGCGGAGAAGACCAACGACCTGCTCATGATCTTCCAGGTCCTCGTCATCGGCTTCTTCGCGCTCTTCTCGCTGCTCCACGTCTTCCGCCACTCGGGCGCCGGAGGGCTGTTCAGCGCCACGCCGTTCCTCAACGACAACAGCACCCTGGTGGGCGTCTCGGCCGGAGCGGCCATCGCCGCGTACTCCTTCCTCGGCTTCGACGCCGTCACCACCCTGACCGAGGAGACCGTCGAGCCGCGGCGCACCATCCCCCGCGCGATCATGCTCATCGCCCTGATAGGCGGCGGTATCTTCGTCCTGCTCGCGTACACGACCCAGCTCGTGCACCCGGGGAGCACCTTCACCGACCCGGACTCGGCCGCCTTCGAGATCGCCAAGACGATCGCCGGGAGCCTGTTCTCCTCGATCTTCCTGGCCGGTCTGGTGGTCGCTCAGTTCGCCTCGGGCATCGCCGCCCAGGCCAGCGCCTCCCGCCTGCTGTTCGCGATGGGCCGGGACGGTGTGCTGCCCCGCCGCTTCTTCGGGTTCGTCCACCCCCGGTTCCGCACCCCCGCCGTCAACATCGTGCTGACGGGGGCGATCGGACTCATCGCGCTGCGACTCAACGTGGCGACCTCCACGTCGTTCATCAACTTCGGCGCGTTCACCGCCTTCACCTCGGTGAACCTCAGCGTGATCGCCACCTTCCTGCGCGAGCGCCGCGCGGGCCGCAGACTGAACCCGCTCACCTACGTCGCCTTCCCGGTGATCGGCGCGGCGGTCGATATCTGGCTGCTGACCCGCCTCGACGGCAAGGCCATCATCCTGGGCCTGATCTGGCTCGCCGTGGGCGTGCTCTACCTCGCCCATCTCACCCGGCTGTTCCGGACTCCGCCGCCGGAGATCGACTTCACCGAGGAGACCAGGACCCCCGAAACGGTCTGACCCGGGACCCGGGACCCGGGACCCGGGTTCTCGGGCCGAGGGGCCGCCGTACCGCCGGCGGCCCCGTTCGGCTTTTCAGCGCGACTGCTCCGGCCCCGGTCCCGGTACCAGCTCCAGGCCGCTGTCCGCGGGCAGGGTCTGCCGGTAGCCGGTGTACATGTGCTCGGTCGCCAGGCGGACCAGGCGGTCCTCGTCCGCCGCGCCCGCGGCCTCCAGGATGGCGCGGTGCTCGCTCACCATGACCGGGACGCTGCCCGGCTCGTGGACGTAGGAGCGGGTGATGCGGCGGTTGACCGGGTGGTCCCAGAGGGTGTCGATCATGCGCAGGAGCAGCGCGTTGTCGCAGGGCTCGATCAGCAGCCGGTGGAAGGTCCGGTTGAGTTCGAACTGCGCCGCCGCGTCGGCCGGTTCCGTGGCCGCCATCTCCTCGATCACCGCCTCGAGCCGGGCCAGCCGGGCTCGGTCGTGCCGGCCGCAGGCCAGGCGCAGGGCCAGCGTCTCCATCGACTGGCGCACCTGGTAGACCTCGGCGATGTCCTTGGGCTGGAGGGCGTTGACGATGTATCCGCTGCCCGGCAGCCAGGTGACCAGTCCCTCGTGGGCGAGGCGGTTCAGCGCGTCCCGTACCGGGGTGCGGGACACGCCAAGGCGCTCCGCGACCTGCTCCTGCACCAGGGTGGCGTCGGCTTCCAGACCGCCCGAGACGATCTCGTCACGGAGTCGCTCGTACACGCGGACGCCCAACGGCCTGGTGTCCCTGGGATCGCTGCGCAAAGGCTCCACGTCTGCTCTCCGTCCCTGAGGGCCGTACCCCCAACCGGATACCGCTTCCGCCGAAGAATTCCACCTCGCGCGGACCGTTGTCTTCTCTGAACTCACTGTATACGGTGTGCGCACTGCATCCAGAGGAGGTCTGGCCGTGTTCGTTCTGAACACCTGGTATGTCGCTGCCTGGTCCACGGAAGTCACCCGCGATCCCGTGCGCAGGGTCGTCTGCAAGCAACCGCTCGTGCTCTACCGCACCCAGGACGGCGCGGCGGTGGCCCTCGCCGACCGCTGTGCCCACCGCGCCTACCCGCTGTCCGCCGGCCGCACCGTGGGGGACTCCGTCGAGTGCGGGTACCACGGCTTCGCCTACGGACCCGACGGAGTGTGCACCCGCGTCCCCGCGCAGGCCGCCATCCCCGCCCGGGCCCGTGTACGCCGCTACCCCGTCGTGGAGAAGGACGGCTGGATCTGGGTGTGGACCGGCGACGCGGACCTCGCCGACGAGAGCCTGGTCCCCGACACGCACTGGATGAACGACCCCGCGTGGGCCACGGTCACCCACACGATGCTCTTCGAGTGCCGTCACGACCTCATCCACGACAACCTGCTGGACCTCACCCACGAGACGTTCCTGCACAAGACGACCGTCGGCGACGACTACATTCCCGAGTACGGCATCACGGTCGAGGTGGACGGCGACGTCGTGACCGTGGACCGGTTCATGCCCGGCGTAGAGGCGCCGCCGCTGTACGCGCGGACCATGGGCATCGAGGGACTCTACGACCGGTTCCACGCCACCGAGTTCCACATCCCGGGCTACCACGTGCTGCACTCCGGCATCACCGCCCAGGGGCGCCCGCGCGAGGAGGGCCACCTCATCAAGGTGCTCAACGGGATCACCCCGGTCGACGAGCGGACCACCTGGTACTACTACGCGTTCAGCCGCAACTTCGCGGTCGACGCCGAGTGGGCCACCAAGGAACTCGAGGTCGGCCTGGAGACCGTGCTGCGCGAGGACGCCGACGCGCTGCGGGAGCAGGAGACCGGGATGCGGGAGCGGCCCGACAGCGAGCACGACGTGCTCATCGGGCAGGACGCCGGTGTCGCCAAGGCCCGCCGGATCCTCAACCGGCTGCTCGCCGCGGAGCAGTCCGCCGAGCAGTCCGCCGACCGGGCCGCCGACCGGACTGTGAAGGGCTGAGGGCCGTGACGCGGCTGCACGGCATCGACCTGGACGCGCCGGGGCGCCAGGTCGGCGCCCTCCACCTGACCCACTCGGACAACCGGCACGACAACGGGGTCGTCCCCGTCCCGGTCGCGGTGCTCTCCGGCGCACCCGGCCCGACGGCCCTGCTCGTGGCCGGCACCCACGGCGACGAGTACGAGGGGCAGGTCGTCCTGCACCGCCTGCTGCGCGAGACCGACCCCGGGCAGTTGACCGGCCGGCTCATCGTCCTGCCGGCGCTGAACCTGCCCGCGGTCCGCGCCGCGGCCCGGGTCTCCCCGCTCGACGGCGGCAACCTCAACCGCAGTTGTCCTGGGAACGGCACGGGCGGTCCCACGGACCAACTCGCCGACGCCCTGGTCCGCGAACTGCTGCCGCACGCGGACCTGGCGATGGACCTGCACTCCGGCGGATCGACCGGCCACTACCTCCCGTCGGTCTTCGTCTACGACGGCCCCGGCCCCGAGGCCTGGCAGGCCAAGCGGCGGCTGACGGAACGGATGGGGCTGCCGTGGACGATGGTCGTTCCCGCGCGGTTCGAGCCCGGCTCGTTCTCCACCGCGGCGGACGACGCCGGGGTCGCGATGATCTCCACCGAGCTGGGCGGCGGCGGTGAGGTCAACCCCGCGTTCGTGTCCGACGCGGTCCACGGACTGCGCCGGGTGCTGGCGGGCGCCGGGATCCTCCCGGCGGAGCCGGACGCCCCGCCCGCCCCGCCGACCCGCTGGATCGACCTGCTCCCCGACGGAGCCGTGTACACCCCCGCCCGGGGGCTCTTCGAGCCGATCGCCCGCCTCGGCCAGGAGATCGAGGAGGGAGACCTCATCGCCCGGATCCACCCCGTCGAGGAACTCGCCCGCCCCTCCGTCCCCGTCCTCGCCCACCGCACCGGCGTCGTCGCGGTCGTCCGCCGCCCACCCCTGGTGGACCTGGGCGACGCCCTCTACCGCCTTGCGGCGCACCGCCCGGACGCCGACACCCCGTCCACCGGCTGACCGCCGGCACCCTGTCCTCCGGCTGACCGCCGGCACCCTGTCCTCCGGCTGACCGCCGGCACCCTGTCCTCCGGCTGACCGCCGGCACACGCGGCTCCGACCACCCGCCGACTGCCACGGCGCCGCCGGTCCCGCCACCCGCTGGACCGCCCGGTGCTCCCCCGGCCCCACCAACGCCCTTTGGCGCAGCTCCAGTTCGGCCACCAGCCGACCCTCCGGCATGCCGCCGCCGTCCCGCCGCCCGTCCGCCGTCCGGTGTTCCGCCGGCCTTGACACCGCCTGTCCGCCATGGTGCCTCTGGTCCTGCCACCTGCTGGACCGTCCGGGGCACCACCCGTCCCGCCCATCCGCCGACCGCCCGGCGCACCGCTGGTCCGGTCACCTGCCGGCCGTCATGGTGCCGGCGGTCCTGCCACCCACCGACCGCCCGGCGTACCCCGCCGGCCGTCGAAAGCCCGGCCTGCCGCCGCTCCTGTGACTCCCTGTCCGTCGTGGTGCTTCCGGTCCCGCCACCCGCTCGACCGTCCGGTTCACCGCCAGTCCTGCCACCCGCCGACAGCCCGGCGTACCGGTCGGGCCACCCTCTGCCCGGCGTTCGCCAGTCCTGCCACCCGCCGACCGTCCGGCGTACCGCCGCTCCGGGCACCGGCTGATCGCCGCCCGGGGGTCGCCCCTCAGCCCCCGTCGACGTACCACCCGCCCCTGTCCTGCCCTCCCTCAAGAAGGACGATCCCGTGCGCCATCCGATACGTCTTCCCCTCCTCGCGGCAGTCGTCGCGCTGGCTCTTGCCGGCTGTACCAACGCATCGGCCGAAGGCGGTTCCGCCGGGCCGGGGCCGTCCGCGGCGGCGTCCGGCGGTGGTGCCGGCACGGCGGCGGTGGACGCCGCGGCCGCGGCGCTGCTCCCCGCCGACGTCAAGTCCAAGGGCGTGCTCGCGGTGGCGAGCGACGCGTCCTACCGGCCGTTCGAGTACTTCGACACCGACAACAAGACGATGATCGGCTTCGACGTCGACATGACCGACGCCCTCGGCGCCAGGCTGGGCCTGAAGGTCACCCACGTCAACGCCGGGTTCGACGGCATCCTGCCCGGCCTGGCCGCCCGCAAGTTCGACATGGGCGCCTCCGCGTTCTCCATCACCCCCGAGCGGTCGAAGACCGTCGACTTCGTGCCGTACCTCAACGGCGGCTCGGGCGTCGCGGTCAAGGCAGGCAACCCGCTGGGACTGAAGATGGACCCGATGGCGCTGTGCGGGCACACCGTCTCGGCCCAGAAGGGCAGCCTCCAGGGTCTCGACCAGTTGCCCGCGATCTCCCAGCAGTGCGCCGGCGCGGGCAAGGCCCCGGTGAAGGCCGAGCTCTTCCCCTCCCAGGACGGCGCCAACCTCGCGGTCGTCAGCGGCCGGGTCGACGCGGTGATGGCCGACTCGGTCTCCCTCGCGCTCCAGGCCAAGGCGTCCAACGGCAAGTTCGAGCTCGCCCCCGGCACCGACTACGAGCCGTCCCCCGTCGGCATCGCGCTGCCCAAGGGCTCCGCGCTCAAGCCGGCCCTGGACGCGGCCATGAAGGCCCTCCTGTCCGACGGCACCATGGAGTCGCTCATGAAGAAGTGGGACGTCCCCGCCGGCCTGCTCCTGAAGTCCGGGAGCTGACATGGCCGCCCTGCCCACCCCGCTCGCCCGGGAGACCGAGGCGAAGACACCGGACACCGAGCCGACCGTCGTCCCCAAACGGCACCCGGCCCGCTGGCTGACGGCGGCCGCACTGCTGCTGATCGGCGCGGCGACGCTGCGGTCGGTGTTCACCAACCCCCGCTTCGGCTGGGACGTCGTCAACACCTACCTGCGGGACGTCTCCATCGGTCGCGGACTGGCCGTCACCCTGGAACTCACCGCGATCTGCATGGTCCTCGGCGTCGTACTGGGCATCGTCCTCGCGGTGATGCGGCTGTCGGTCAACCCCGTCGTGCGGTCCGCGGCGTTCCTGTACGTCTCGTTCTTCCGCGGTACGCCCGTGCTGGTGCAACTGCTGTTCTGGTACAACCTGGCGGCGCTCTACCCCACGCTGACCTTCGGCATCCCGGGCCTGTCGCTGGACGCCAACCGGCTGATCACTCCGCTGGTCGCGGCCATCCTCGGCCTCGGCCTGAACGAGGCGGCCTACATGTCGGAGATCGTCCGGGCCGGCATCCTGTCCGTCGACCACGGCCAGGCCGAGGCGGCCGGAGCGCTGGGCCTGACCCGGATGCAGACCATGCGCCGGGTGATCCTGCCGCAGGCCATGCGGGTGATCATCCCGCCGACCGGCAACGAGACCATCGGCATGCTCAAGACCACCGCCCTGGTGAGCGTGCTGGCCGTGCCCGACCTGCTCTACTCCGCGCAGATCCTGTACTCGCGCAACTTCCAGACCATCCCGCTGCTCATCGTCGCGAGCATCTGGTACATGGTCGTCACCAGCATCCTCACCATCGGGCAGTTCTACGTCGAGCGCCGGTTCGCGCGCGGCAACCGCACGCTGCCGCCCACCCCGTTCCAGCGACTGAGGCAGATGCTGAGCACCCACGCGCCGATCGCCACCGGGAGGCAGTCATGACCACCGGCAGTGCCACCGCGGAACCGGCCCCGATGGTCCGGGCCGAGAAGGTCCGCAAACACTTCGGGCGGCTGGAGGTCCTCAAGGGAGTCGACCTGGAGGTCCGGCGGGGTGAGGTGGTCTGCCTCATCGGCCCCTCAGGCTCGGGCAAGAGCACCTTCCTGCGCTGCATCAACCATCTCGAGACCGTCGACGGCGGCCGGATGTGGGTGGACGGCGAGGTGATGGGCTACGAGCAGCGCGGGACCAGGCTGCACGAACTGGGCGACAAGGAGATCTGCCGCCGACGCACCGGGATCGGCATGGTGTTCCAGCACTTCAACCTCTTCCCCCACATGACCGTGCTGGAGAACCTCGTCGAGGCGCCCCGGCGGGCGCTGAAGGAGCCCAAGGCGGTCGTCACCGAGCGGGCGCTGGACCTGCTCGACCAGGTGGGACTCAAGGACAAGGCCCAGGCCTACCCGCGTCACCTGTCCGGCGGGCAGCAGCAGCGCGTGGCCATCGCCAGGGCGCTGTGCATGCGGCCCAAGCTGATGCTGTTCGACGAGCCGACGTCGGCCCTGGACCCCGAACTCGTCGGCGACGTGCTCCGGGTGATGCGGGACCTGGCCGCGTCCGGCATGACCATGATCGTGGTCACCCACGAGATGAGCTTCGCCCGCGAGGTCGCCGACCGGGTGGTCTTCTTCGACGGCGGCCAGGTCGTCGAGACCGGACCCGCCCGGCAGGTCATCACCGCACCACGGCACGAACGGACCAAGGCCTTCCTGGCCGCCGTGCGATGAGCGCCCCCGGCGCCCACTCTTGAGAAACCCCCTCGAGTGGGAAACCCCCTCGAGTTCCGAGTGACGACGAAGGAGGACGACCGATGAGGCTCCTGCTCCGCGCCAACGCCCACCGGAAGGTGGACGGCGGCTGCCGGGAGGTCGCGGCCGCACCGGACACGCCCCGCCGTGAGCCCTGGCAGTGGCAGGTGCGGCTGCTCGCCGAAGGACACGGCCCCAGCACCGCCCCGCTGCCCGGGGCGCGGCGGATCACCGAAGCCCTGCCGGACGGGGCGCTGCTGGAGGTCGCCGCCGACCCCGCCGCGGTCCGTGCCCGTGTCGAGGTACTCGACCCCGGCGCCGGGACGACCGTGGACCGCGCCGAGGACGACGTGCTGGTCCTGGTCTCCACCGGGGGACGGCTGCTGGTGGAGGAACGGCACCTGCTGGCCGACGCGGACGCGATGGTGCTGGCGGGAGACGACCCCCTGCACGTGGCCGTCCGGCACCCGGACGGCCCAGGCCCCTCGGCCGGTCCGGAATCCCGGGTCGCCGTGGTCCGCCTCGGCTCCGCCCGGGGCCGCACCCTGAGCTGGGTGCCCTGATGGCGGCGGCACCCGTCGCGGACGGGGAGCGGCGGCTTCGGCTGCATGTGTCCGCCCTGGTCTGGGAGGCCGAAGGGGTGGTCTCGGTGCACCTGCGGCGGCCCGACGGCGGCGACCTGCCGGCGTGGGAGCCGGGGGCGCACGTGGACCTGTGCCTGCCCGGCTCCCTCACCCGGCAGTACTCGCTCAACGGGTCGCCCGCGGACCGGTCCGTCTGGCGGGTCTCCGTGCTCAGGGAACCGGCGTCCCGCGGCGGCTCCCGGGCGGTGCACGAGACCCTGCGCCCCGGCCAGGAGGTCGAGGTGACCGGGCCGCGCAACCGGTTCCCGCTGGTCGACGTCCCCGAGTACCTGTTCGTCGCGGGAGGCATCGGGATCACCCCGCTGCTGCCGATGCTGGACCGGGCCGCCGCCGTCGGCGCCCGCTGGACGCTGCTGTACGGCGGGCGGACGCGAGCGAGCATGGCGTTCCTGCCGCGGTTGGCCCGCTACGGCGACCGGGTGCTGGTGCGCCCGCAGGACGAGTACGGCCTGCTCGACCTGGAGCCCTTCCTGGGCGTGCCGAGGGAGGGGACGGCGGTCTACTGCTGCGGCCCCGAGCCGTTGCTCGCCGCCGTCGAGCGGTTCTGCGCCCCGTGGCCTTCCGGCGCCCTGCACACCGAGCGGTTCGCCGCGGCGCCCCGGGAGCCCGGCGCCCCGGACGCCGACGGGGAGTTCGAGGTGGTGCTCCAGCGCACCGGCCGCAGTGTCACCGTGCCCGCCGGCACGACGATCCTCCAGGCGTTGGAGGACCAGGGGATCGACGCCCCGAACTCCTGCCGGGAGGGCATCTGCGGCACCTGCGAGACCAAGGTCGTCGAGGGCGTGCCCGACCACCGGGACAGCCTCCTGTCGCAGGAGGAACGCGCCGCCAACGACACCATGATGATCTGCGTCGGCCGCGCCCGCTGCCCCCGGCTGGTGCTGGACCTCTGACCGCCGGGGCCCGCGCCGGGGCATGGCCCCCGGCGCGGGCCGGCCGTGCGCGCGTCACATGTGCGGGGCGCCCGGGGCGGCGGCTTCGAGATCGGCGATGCTGCCCGACATGATCGTCCGCACATGCTCGGTGATGTGCTCCGCGGGCCAGTCCCACCAGGCCACCGCCAGCAGCCGGGCGATGTCCCGGTCGTCGTAACGGGTGCGGATGAGGCGGGCCGGGTTGCCCCCGACGATGCCGTAGTCGGGTACGTCGGAGGTGACCACGGCGCCGGTGGCGATGATCGCGCCGTGTCCGATCCGCACACCGGGCATCACCGTCGTGCCATGGCCGAACCAGACGTCGTTGCCGACGACGGTGTCCCCTCGGTTCGGCAGGCCGGTGAGCAGGTCGAAGTGCTCGGACAGGAGCCTCCCATGGTGGGGAGGGGGAAGGTCGAGGGGCCGTCCATGCGGTGGTTGGCGCCGTTCATGATGAACCGCACTCCCGTGCCCAGCGCGCAGAACTTGCCGATGATCAGCTTCTCGGGCCCGTAGTGGTGGAGCACGTTGCGGGTCTCGAACGCGGTCGGGTCGTCCGGGTCGTCGTAGTAGGAGTACTCCCCGACCTCGATCAGCGGGGACTTCACCAGCGGCCGGAGCAGCACCACCCGCGGTTGTCCGGGCATCGGGTGAAGGACCGTCGGGTCGGCAGGGACAGGCATGGCGGGCGGTTCCTCATCGGTTGCGTGCCGGTGTCCGGTCCATGATCGCGGCAACGCGCCGTCCAGGACACCGGTTTACCGCGTGCCGGCCGGTGCCCCCGAGCAAGGAGGTCCGACTCGCCCCCTACCAGGCGCGTCGCGTCTGCCGTCCGAAGAGGATGCTGCGCGGTTCGGGGGGTGGGGGAGTGCCAGGCTTGAGGGGCCAGGCGAGCACCATGCCCGCGATGAAGCCGACCACGTGGGCCGCGTAGGCCACGGTGCCCGCCTCGGCGACGGCCTGGCCGGAGGAGTGGAACGCCTGGAGCACGAACCAGAAGCCCAGTACCACCCAGCATGCGCGAGCCATGACGTTCGCCGCCGGGCACCGGCATGCCGTTCAAGCGGGTCACTGGGACGGCCACTGAGTCGTCTGATGGCGCCCGCGCCCGCCGTGCGAGGGGTGCTCGCCGTGGTGTCCGTCCGGCGCTGCATCAAGATCCCTGTGTCAGCCCGCTTCTGGTAATGGTATTCATTTGCGATTAATGTACGGCGCGAGCGTCGCGCGCCCTGCCTTGAAGGGGTGCCCCGGCCATCCGGCGTCTGCGGTGTCCACGGCAGCGGACCCAGGCGTCCGGCGTGCGCGCCCGCTCGTCGACGACGCGTGTGACACCGGATTCCTGGAGCAGTGATGAGCGACCCCTACGAGCGGTCCGCGGAGTATCTCGACATCCTGATCGCCGATGCCTGGGAGCCGTTGGCTCCGGCTTTGGCGGATGTCCTGTCGCAAGTTCGGCCAGTGACGGGGGCCGTGGTGGACCTCGGGGCCGGATCCGGCCGGGGTGTGCGCGTCATCTGCGACGCGCTGCCGCAGGTGCCGGTGCTCGCCGTCGAACCCTCCGCCGCGATGCGCGCCGTCCTGCTTGCCCGTGTCCATGAGGACGGCGAACTGCGCAAGCGGGTCACGGTGGTTCCCGGCGACTGCGCGAGCACCGAATGGCCCGACGGCGTGCGCGCGGTCGTGGCACTCAACGTGATCGGCCATCTGCCGCCCGACCAGAGGCGCGCGCTGTGGGACCGCGCCGCCCGGCAACTCGCCCCTGGCGGAGTGCTGGTGTTCAACGTCACTCCGCCGTTCGCCCCGACGGAGGTGGGGCGCGTGCGGATGGCTCATGTCGCCATCGGTGAACTGGAGTACGAGGGTTGGGCGAGCGCGCGCCCCTCCGGAGTGGACGAGATCACCTGGCGCATGGACTACCACGTTCTGCGTCAAGGGCAGGTGTTGGCCGGGGCCTCGGTCGAGTACCGCTGGTGGGTCGCAACGGAGGACGCCCTGACGGCCGAGGCTGCCGAGGCGGGGCTCACTCTGCGCCGGGCCGGTGATCCGGTGCTGGGGTTGTGTGTTCTGGAGCGTGTGAGCACAACGTCGTCACACAGTGGTTGATCTGATAATCATTTTCATTTAGGTTCACTGGTGTCCTGCTTCCCCCTGCCTGAAGGGGGAAGCGCCTTCCTGCCTGCCGCTGCAACGGAGACCGGATGAACCAGCCTGTGCCGAGCGACGACATCCTTGCCCGCGTCATCGACTGCATAGCCGAAGTCCTCGGCACACCACCGCAGAAGGTCACGCTGACGACTCCGCTCGCGGCCCTGGGACTCGAATCGTTCACCGCGGTGCGGCTGAGGCGACGGATCCGCGAACGCACCGGTCAGGACCTGCCGTTGACCGCCTTCCTCGGTGACGCCGCAACGGCCCGCGCGGTGGCGGACCGCCTTCTCGCCGTACAGGTGCCGGACGGCGCACCGCGCTCCGGGCCTCTCGACCGCGAGGCACAGGCGGGAACGGCACCCCGTGATGTCCGGCGCGGTGAGGAGACGTCAGCGGAGGGCTTCCCCCTGACGCCCATTCAAGCCTCGTACCTCGCTGGACGAGCCGAGGGCATGCCACTGGGCGGAGTGGCCACCTACTACTACTACGAGTACGACCGCACGCCCGACGACGCGGACCCGCTCGTGGACGTGGGCCGACTGGAAACCGCATGGAACCGGCTGATCGAACACCATCCGATGCTGCGCATGACGGTGGACGACCGAGGCCGCCAGCACATCGCCGAAGCCCCCGGCCCCTACCGGGTCGGCGTCACCGACCTGCGTCACGAACCCGCCGAGCGGGTCCAGGAAATGTTGTCGGTCCTGCGTCAGGAGCGTTCCCACCAGAACCACCCCACCGGTTCCTGGCCGCTGTTCGACATCCACGCCACGCTGCTGCCCGACGGGCGGACCCGGCTGCACGTCGGGGTGGACGTACTCCTGACCGATCTGGCCGGCTGGATGCTGCTGATGCGTCAGTGGGGCCGTCTCGTCGAGGACCCCGCCGACCGGCTTCCCGAACCGCCGGCGCAGTTCGCCGACCTCCAGCGCGCCCGCTCCGGAGACCCCGAGTGGGCGGACCGGCGCGCACGCGACCGTGCCTACTGGGCCGAACGCGCCTCCGAGCTGCCGCCGTCGCCGCGCCTGCCCCTGCTGCGCGACCCCGCCGACACCACCCCGCCCCGCTTCGTCCGCTCCGCTGCCGAACTCGACGCCGGCACCTGGGCCGAGCTGCGCGCCCGATGTGCCGAGCACGCGGTCACACCCACCGCCGCCCTGCTCGCGGCCTTCGCCGTCGTACTCGGCCGGTGGGGCGCCGGGGAGCGGATATGCCTGAACACCACCCTGTTCGACCGTCCGGAATCCGGCCGTGGGGCCGAAGGCGTGGTGGGCGACTTCACCACCACCGCCCTGGTCGGCACGCCTCGCTTCAGCCCCGCCGACTGGAAGGGCTTCGCCGACTACGCCACCGCCGTCAACCACCGCTTCTGGGAGGACCTGGACCACCGGTCCGTCTCCGGTGTCGAAGTGCTCCGGGACCTGCGGGCGCGCACCTCGCAGACGGTGGGAGCCCCCAGTCACCCGGTGGTCTTCACCAGCGGGGTGGGTCTCGCGGGTGACGGGGAACCGCCGGCCGCCTGGCTCGGCCGGGAGGTGTACGGCATCTCCCAGACCCCCCAGGTCCTGCTCGACCACATCGTGTGGGACGAGGGCGGGCGCCTCCGCCTGGCCTGGGATGCCGTCGAGGGAGCTTTCCCCGATGGCTGGATCCCGGCCCTGCTCGGCGCCTACGTACGTCTGCTGAAAACCCTGACGCGGCCCGACGCCTGGCGTGACCCGGCGCTGGGCTGGGATCCCTCCTTCCACCCCGAAGAGCCCCTCGACGCCGTGCCCTTCCCGACTGCGGGCCCGCTGCTGCACGATCCGGCCGTCGACGCGGCACGCCGGCAGCCGAAGCGGCCTGCCCTGCGCACCTCCGCCGCCACTGTCACCCACGGGCGCCTCGCGGACAACGCCGCCGCCACCGCGGCGCTGCTGGCCTCTCACGGAGTGGGACCCGGCGACATGGTCGCCGTCGCCTGCGAGAAGGGGCCCGCGCAGATCACCGCCGTACTCGGCGTCAACCTGAGTGGAGCGGGCTACCTGCCGGTCGAACCCTCCTGGCCGGCCGCGCGGATCGCCGCTGTCTGTGAGCGGGCGGGCGTCCGGCATGCACTGACCGGCCGCGGAGTGAAGGCCGACTGGCCCGACGGCGTCACCGCGCACCGCCTGACCGCCGCAGGTCGGCCCGCCCGCAGCGTCGCAGACCCCGCCGAACCCGTGCCATCGCCCGCAGCCCCACGCGCCGACGACCTCGCCTACACCATCTTCACCTCGGGCTCCACCGGCAGCCCCAAGGGCGTGGAGATCCAGCACCGGGCCGCTCGCACCACCATCGACGACATCGTCGACCGGTTCGCCATCGGCCCCGAGGACCGGGTGCTGGCCCTGTCGGCACTCAGCTTCGACCTGTCCGTGTTCGACATCTACGGCGTCCTCGGCGCCGGTGGCTCATTGGTACTGCCCGACCCCGCGCGGCAGCGCGACCCGCAGCACTGGCTCGAGCTGGCGGGCCGTCATGGCGTCACCGTGTGGAACACCGCCCCCGCCCTGCTTGAAATGCTCGTCGAGTACGCGGAGATGGAACCGGAGGAGGCCGCCACGGCGCTGCGCACCCTGCGTCTGGTGATGCTCTCCGGCGACTGGATCCCCTTGTCCCTGCCCGACCGGCTGCGCCGACTCGCCCCGCAGGCGAGGGTGATGAGCCTGGGCGGGGCCACCGAGGCGTCCATCTGGTCCATCACCTACCCGATCGAGCGCACCGATCCGCGCTGGCGCAGCATCCCCTACGGCAGGGCTCTGCGCGGTCAGAGCTTCTTCGTCCTCGACGAGGACGGCGCGCCCTGCCCGGTCGGTGAGGCGGGGGAGTTGTTCATCGGCGGCGACGGACTGGCCCGCGGCTACACCGGCGATCCGGTCCAGACCGCCGAGAGGTTCGCCGTCCATCCCATACTGGGCCGTCGGCTGTATCGGACCGGGGACCTCGGCCGGTGGTCCGCCGACAGCACCATCGAGTTCCTCGGACGCGTCGACCGGCAGGTGAAGATCCGGGGGCACCGCATCGAACTGGGCGAGGTGGAGGCGGTGCTTGCCCGCCATCCGGCGGTCCGCCAGTGCGTGGTGTCGGCGGTGCGGGGCCCGGACGGGCGTCCCCGGCTGGTCGCGCACCTGTCCCCCCGGGGAGCGAGCGAGCCGCCGACGACTCAGGAGCTGGCGGACGCCCTGCGTGAACGGCTTCCCGACTACATGGTGCCCAGCCGGTTCGTGATCCTTGACCAACTGCCGGTGACGGCCAACGGCAAGATCGACCACGCGGCGCTGACCGCCGCACCGGCCGACGCCCAGCACACGACTGCCGATGTGTCCGGCACGGTCGCCGCCGAGCAGAACGAGCCCTCCGCGCCCTCCGGTACGGTCCCGGCCGGGCCCGCCGCCCCCACCGCCACGGGCGAGGAATGGGTCGCTGCCGCGCTCGCCGAGGCGGCCGCCCTGGGGCTGGAGGCCGCCCTCGTGATCCGTCCCGGACGGCTCCGGCCGGACCAGGCACTGGAGGCGTCCGCCCACTGGCTGAGGCAGGTGGCACGAACCACCGACGGCACGGCCGCCGAACCGCGCCTGGCCGTCGGCGGACTCGCGGAGGTGGTCTGCCACCTCCGCGGGAGCGCCGTCACGACGCCCTCCTCGGCCACCGGTCCTGCAACGACGTCCGGTGCCCCCGCCTCCGACCGGCACGTCACCGAACCTCGTACGTCCCCCCACGGCCGCGGCCAGGGCACGGTGGACCCGGCCGTGCTGGAGGCGCTCACCGCCGTCCTGGCCGACTTCACCGACCTGCCGGTGACACCTGACAGCACCTTCAACGCCCTCGGTGCGACCTCCCTGACCCTGGTCCTCACCCACCGCAGGCTCCGCGAGAGCATCGCCCCCCGCCTCGCGCTCGCCGACATGTTCGAGCACCCCACGGTCGCCGCCCTGGCCGCCCGCATCACCGCGCAACGTGCCCGGGACACCTCCCCACCTCCCGGCGCCGGCGGCACCGGCTCCGTTCCCTTGCCCACGACCCCGCAGCCCGAACGGCCCGCGCGCAGGACCTCCCGCGTCGCCGCACGCGCCCTGGCCGAGGAGAGCACGCGATGACCGAACCAACCTTCCCCCGCGCACACATGACGGACGCCCCCCAGCCGGATCAACCGGCCGTGGAGGACGACCTGATCGCGGTCACCGCCCTGGACTGCCGGTTCCCCGGCGCCCCCGACACGGCGGCGTACTGGAACCTGCTGGTCGAGGGCCGCAGCGGACTGACCCGGCACAGCGAGCGGGAGTTGGCCGGACGCGGTGTCCCCGCGCGCCTGCTGGCCAACCCGGCCCACATCCCCGTCAGCGGGGTCATCGACGAACAGGACCATTTCGACCCCGAGCCGTTCGGCCTGACCGATGCCGAAGCGGCGGTGATGGACCCCCAGCAGAGGCTCTTCCTGGAAGCCTGCCTGCGTGCCCTGGAGAGCGCCGGGCACGGCGGCGGCGCCGGCGCGGGAGCTGTGGGCGTCTTCGCCGGCGCCGCCCACAGCGACTACCTCGCCCGTAACCTCGCGGACCGCTACGCCGCCTCCGCAACCGACCCCGTCGGCAGTCTCCAGGCGGCCCTCGCGGGGGTGGCCGACTATCTCCCCCTGCACGTCGCGCACCGCCTCGCGCTCACCGGACCCGCCGTCGCGGTCGGCACCGCCTGCTCGACGTCCCTGGTCGCCGTGCACCTGGCGGCGCAGTCGCTGCTGGCGGGGGAGTGCGACACCGCCCTCGCCGGGGGTGCCTCCCTGATCGTTCCGCAGGGCAGGGGCTACCTCCATGTCCCCGACGGGATCTTCTCCGCCGACGGCCGTGTCCGCGCCTTCTCGGCGGAGGGCACCGGCATCGTGCACACCCAGGGCGTCGGCGTGGCCGTACTGCGACGGCTGCGCGACGCCCTTGCCGACGGCGACCCCGTCCTGGCCGTCCTGCACGGCTCCGCCGTGAACAACGACGGCGGCGACCGCACCGGCTTCACGGCTCCCTCGCCGCGCGGACAGGCCCGTGTCGTCTCCGAGGCGCTTGCCGTGGCCGGTCTCACGCCGAGGGACATCAGCTACGTCGAGGCCCACGGCACCGCCACCCGCCTCGGCGACGTCGTCGAGGTCGCCGGGCTGCGCCGCGTCTTCGGCGACACGGGCCCGGCCTGGTGCGCCCTCGGCTCGGTCAAGAGCAACATCGGACACGCCAACTCCGCAGCCGGCATCGCCGGATTCGCCAAGACCGTACTCGCCCTGCACCACGGTCTGCTGCCGTCCACGCTGGACGCCCTGCCCCTCAACCCCGACCTTCACCTGGACGACTCGCCCTTCACCGTCGTCCACGAGGCCACCGACTGGACCGGCCCCCGGTACGCGGGAGTCAGCTCCTTCGGCATCGGTGGCACCAACTGCCACGTCGTCCTGGGCAGTGCCCCCGTCCGGCCGGAACCCCCCGTCGACCCGCGCCCGCACCTCGCCCTGCTCAGCGCGCACCGCGACGACGCCCTCGCCCGCCTGGCCGAGGCCACCGCGACCGCCCTGCGCACCACGGCGGTCAAGACCGCCGACGCCGCCCACACCCTGCACACCGGCCGCGCCACACTGCCGTACCGCGCCGCCGCGGTGATCACCGGGGCGACGGAGGCCGACACCCGTGCGCTGCGCACCGCCTCCCGACGGCGTCCTGGCCCCACTGCGCCCCGGATCGTGCTGGCCTTCCCCGGCGGCGGAGCGCAGTACGCGGGCATGGGCCGCGAACTCTGCGCCGAGGAAGAGGAGTTCGCCCGCACCGTGCGCGAGTGCGCCGATCTGTTCGACGACGGCACCGGTACCGACCTCACCACGCTGATCACGGCCGAGCCGTCCGACGACCGGGCGCGCCGGCTGCTGCGCGACCCCGCCCACGGCCTCCCGGCCCTGTTCACCGTCTCCCTCGCCGCCGCGCGCACCCTGCGCTCCTGGGGCGTCGAACCGGACGCGGTGGTGGGCCACAGCCTCGGCGAGTACGTCGCCGCCGTCCTGGCCGGAGCCCTGTCCCTGCCCGACGCCGCCGCCCTGGTGGCGGTCCGCTCACGCGGCATGTCCAGGGCGGCCGGGGGCGGGGCGATGCTGACGGTCCCGCTGGCCGAGCGGCAGACCCTGTCGCTGCTCGCCGACCATCCGGAACTGGACCTGGCCGCGGTCAACGGCCCGCAGTCCTGCGTGGTGTCAGGACCCTCGCGGGCCGTCACCGAACTGGAGCGGACCCTGACCGCGCGCGGCGAGCGCACCGTACGGCTCTCCCTCGACGCGGCCGCCCACTCCCGCCTGGTCGACCCGATCCTGCCCGAAC
Organism: Streptomyces sp. NPDC047453; assembly: GCF_040643155.1. NCBI lineage: Bacteria > Bacillati > Actinomycetota > Actinomycetes > Kitasatosporales > Streptomycetaceae > Streptomyces > Streptomyces sp. NPDC047453. The sequence continues at coordinate 24,495 of NZ_JBEYTS010000049.1, forward strand.
TGCGCGCGGCCGCCGACACCGTCCAGCCACGCGTCCCCGGCATCCCGCTCGCCACGACCCTCACCGGAAAGCTGCTGCACACCGCTCCCGACGCCGACCACTGGGTGGCGCACCTGCGCTCCACGGTGCGCTTCTCCGACGCCCTGGCCGCCGCCCTGGGCGAAGGGCCGTCCGTCCTTGTTCAGGCGGGACCGGGCAGCGCACTGCTCCAACTGGCCCGGCAGCAGCCAGACCGGCGGCCACTGGCCACCTTGGCCACCTTCCCCGACCGCGACGAGCCTCGCGGAGGGCGTGCCGCGCTGCTCGCGGCCGCCGGAGAGCTGTGGACACTGGGAGTTCCCTTGGACGCCGCGGCCCTGCACCGCCCGGGACGCCGCAGGGTCGTCATGCCGGGCCTGCCCCTGGCACGCCGCAGGCTGTGGATCGATCCGCCCGCCACAAGCTCCGCGGCCGACCGGTCGGCCGCGGCAGTACCGGAGCACGGCCACCACACCGCGCAGGCAGCTCCCGATGAGGCGGAACCCTTCCAACTGCCCGTATGGCGGCGCACGCCCCCGGCCGACACGGACCGGTCGGCGCTGCGGGGCCGCTGGCTCGTCGACGGCCCGTCGGACTCACCGCTGCCCGAGCGGGTGCGCGCGGCGCTCGCCGCCGCGGGCGCCCACGCCGTCACCCTCGACGAGGCGGCCCGAGACCCGGACACGTTCTGTGAGGGCGTCGTCGTGATCGGCCCGCACAGCGACACCGGCGAGGACCCGGCCGACGACGCAGCGGACCCGGCCGGAACCGTCGCCGCATCGGTACTGCGTTATGCGGGGGTGGCGCGGACCACCGCATCCTGGGCGCACCGCACCTGTCTGCTCCACATCAGCCACAACGCCCAGCAGGTGGAGAGCTCCGACCGCCCCGCGGCCCACGCCGCCGCCACCCTTGCCGTCCCCCGTGTCCTCGCCCAGGAGTTCCCGGGCCTGCGCTGGCGCGCCCTGGACCTGCCGGCCGGACCGCCGCACGCCATCGATCCGGAGGCCGTGCTCGCGGAGGCCGCGGACCTGGTGTCCGGTGGCCCGAGCGGCATCGAGTGCGCCGTCCGCGGCGGACACCGCTGGACGCGCGGCATCACGCCCTGGCGGCCGTCGATGCCTGCACCGGACCCGGAAGGGCCCGCCGGCGCTGACGGTGCCACCGGCACGGCCGTGGTACTCGGCGGCCTCGGAGACGTGGGCCTGGCCCTGGCCGGGCATCTGGCCCGCTCCGGACGACGGGTCGTGGTGACCGGCCGCACCGGGCTCGGCCCGAACCCGGTACCCGGCAGCAGCGAAGCCGAAAGGGCGGAGACGGTACGCCTCCTGCGGGACTCCGGCGCCGACATCGAGGTCCGTGCCGCGGACGCCGCGGACACCGCCGCCACCACGGAACTGCTGCGAGAACTAACCAACCGTGATGGACCGTTGGACCTGGTCGTGCACGCCGCCGGCGTGGTCGCCTCCGCCGCCGTCGCACCGCTGCGGGCCACCGAGGAGCACACCGTGCGCGCGCACGCGCACGCCAAGGTCACCGCGGCCCTCGCGCTGCGCACCGCCGTGCACAGCCTCCCTCCCGACCGCCGCCCGGCCACCGTGCTGCTGATGTCCTCGGCCACGGCGTTCGTCGGCGGCCTCGGCCTCGCCCCGTACGCCGCCGTCAACCGCTATCTGGACGCGCTGGCCGAACACGAGCACACCCAGGGCCTGGGATCCCCCAGTTGGCTCAGTGTGGCCTGGGACGGCTGGCGTGTGGGCCCCGGCCGGAGCGAGCGCACGGTGGCCTCCAGGCACTCGATCGGCCTGGCCGACGGCATGCGCACCGTGGACCGACTGCTGGCGCTGGCGGCCCGGGGCCGTGCCCCGGCCTCCGTCGCGGTATCGCCGGCCGATCTCGCGCCCCGTACTGCGGGCACGCCCACCGCCGTACCCGCTTCGGGCGCGTCCACGGCACAGCCGCAGACCGGTGCCGAGTTCGCCCCGGGTGCCGAGACACAACTGGCCGAGGTCTGGTCGGACCTGCTGGGCTTCCCCGTCACCGACCGCGACGCCGACTTCTTCGCACTCGGCGGGCACTCCCTGCTGGCCACCCGGATGCTCGCCCGCCTGCGCGACGACCACGGAGCCGACCTCCGGCTGCAGGACCTGCTCGCCCGGCCGACCATCGCCGCCCTGGCCCCGCTGCTGTCCGGCGGGGAGCCGCGGCACACGCCCGTAGAGGCGGGGAACACGGCGCTCCTGCCCCAGGCACCCGGCGACGGCCCGCGGGAGTTCCCCCTCACCCGCGTGCAGCACGCCTACTGGGTCGGCGGATCCGGCGGCTACCGCCTCGGCGACGTCCCGTGCTCCTTCCACCTGGAGTACGACTGTCCAGGCCTGGACACCGACCGCTACGAAGCGGCGTGGAACGCGGTCATCGCCCGCCATCCCATGCTGCGCGCGGTCATCTCACCGGAAGGCCGCAACCGGGTCCTCGAGAGGGTGCCCCGCTACCGAATCCGTGTGCAGGACCTGACGAAGGACGACGACGCCGAACGCGCCCGGAAGCTGGAGCGCGTCCGCGAACGCATGGTGCGCCGCGAACCCCGCCCGGGCCGTTGGCCCTTGGTCGACATCCGGGCAGCCCGGTTGCCCGGCGACGTCGTCCGGCTGTTCGTCAACGTGGACGTGCTGGTGTGCGACACCGCCAGCTACCTGATGTGGGACCGCGAACTGCGTATCCTCTACCGCGATCCCGGTGCTCACCTGCCCGCACTGGACACCACCTTCGCGGACTGCGTGGCCGCGCTCGAGCGCCGTGCCGACGGCCCCGAATACGCGCGGGCCGCCGCCTACTGGCGCGCCAGACTGGATGACGTGCCCGGCGCGCCTGCGCTTCCCGTACAGACACAGAATCTCGGTGACCGGCCCCGCTTCGCCCGGCGCACCGCCCGTCTGGAGCCGGACCGCTGGGACGCCCTCAAGGCCGAGGCAGCCCGGCGTGGGCTGACCCCCACCGCCGTCCTGCTGGCGGCCTATGGGGAGGCCCTCGCCCAGTGGTCGGAGCAGGACCGGTTCGCCCTCACCCTCACCCTCTTCGACCGGCCCACGCACCTTCCCGGAGCGGACGCAGTGGTCGGCGACTTCACCTCGCTGATGCTGCACGAGGTGGACCGCTCGGACACCCGCTGCTTCGCAGATGCAGCTGTGCGGGCCCAGCGCACCCTCTTCGAGGACCTGGACCACCGGGAGTTCTCCGCACTCGACCTGCTGGCAGAGAAGTCCTCGCGCACCGGCCACACCGAGTCCGTTCCCGTGGTCTTCACCAGCGCCCTGGGCCTGTCCGGTCCGCTCGGCGGCGGACACGACCTGGACTGGGCGGGCACACCCGTGTACGGCGTGAGCAGCACCCCGCAGACCTGGCTGGACCACCAGGTGATCGAGCAGCACGGGGCGCTCCTGCTGCAGTGGGACGTACTGGAAAGCGCCCTGCCCGCCAAGGAAGCGGACGCGGCGTTCGCCGCCTACACCGCGCGCGTGCGTCGACTGGCCGACGCACCGCAAGCGTGGGACCTCGAGGAGCCCCGTTCCGCGTCCGCGGCCCCGGTCCGAGAGCCGGATCGGGCGGTACCTGCCGACGCAACCCGGACACGGAAACCGTCCGGGTACGGTGCGAGTCCCGACACCGACGCGGCCATGCTGCTGCACGACGGCAATGGCGACCGCCCACTGTTCCTGATGCATCCCTCCGGCGGGGACGTGCTGTGCTACGGCGAACTCTCCCGTCTCCTCACCGACGGCCGGCCCGTGGTCGCCCTCACCGATCCCGCACTGACCGGCGGCACCGGGCCGGGGACCATCGCCGAGATGACGGACCGCTACCTCGACGCGCTGCGCCCCCACCAGCCGCAGGGCCCCTACCTGCTGGGCGGCTGGTCGATGGGCGGCACGGTCGCCCACCAGATGGCCGTCGAACTCGAACGGCGCGGCGAGAGAACCGACCTCCTCGTCCTGATCGATTCCAACACCCCCGACCGCATACGGGCGTTGGGCGGCACCGACCGCGCCCAGGACACCGCCTTCGCGGCCATCCGCTACCAGCGCTCGCTGGAGGCGTTCCTCGACCTCGATCTCGGCCTGGGCGCGGACGCGGAGGTGATCCGCAAGGCCCTGAGTCCGGCGGCTGTACGCCAGGCCGTCACCGAACGGCTGCGGCTGGCCGGCCTGCTCGGCCCGCGGGACACCGCCGACACCCGGCTGGAGGTCTTCGAACGCCACCTGCGGGCGCTGGCGGACCACCGGGCCGGACACCTCACCGATCCGGCCACCCGCCTGCTGCTCATCGCCGCGTCCCGCCCCTCGCCGCACAACGCCGGCGTCGGCATGGGCGTCGACGACGCCGGGGACCTGCCCGCCCTGGGATGGCTGCCGCACGTCAACGGCCCGGTCGATGCCCACACCGTCCAGGGCCACCACTACTCACTGCTGCATGACCCGGCGGTACGCCGGACCGCCGCCCTGATCGACCGGGCCCTGGCCGCCGTACGCGCCGACCGGTAGGCCCCCAGACCTTTCGTCCTGACATCCGAACCTCTCGTGGAAAGCACCCATGCACCAGCACTCATCGCCCCGTGCCACCCTGCGCCGCAGATCCGCCCTCACCGCCCTGACGGCGATCGGCGCCTTGCTGCTGAGCGCCTGCTCCGACGCACCCGACGCCGACACGCCGGCATCCGGCACCGGCGCACCGGTCGACGGCGGCACCCTGCGCTACGCCCTCGCCGGATCGCCCGCCACCGCCAGTGACGACCCGCACGGCGGTCTCGGCAACGAGTCCGACGTCCTGCGGTTCGCCCTGACGTACGACGTGCTCACCGTCCCCGGCGAGGACGGCAGGACCCGACCGCGGCTCGCCACGTCGTGGAAGCCCAACGACGCCATGACCCGCTGGACCTTCACCCTGCGCAAGGACGCCCGCTTCACCGACGGCACGCCGGTACGCGCCGCCGACGTGCTGTACTCCCTGCGGCGTATCAGCAGCAAAGCCGCCGAGAACTACGGCCGGCTCGCCGACTTCGACATGGAGAAGTCCACGGCCCGCGGCGAGTACACCGTCGTCCTGGCCACGCGCGCCCCGATGGCCGACGCGCCCCGGGCCCTGGAATCCGTCACCTTCGTCGTACCCGAGGGCACCAAGGACTTCTCCCGCCCCGTCACCGGCTCGGGTCCGTACCGGGTGGAGCGGACCGGCGCCCAGACCACCGTCCTGGTCCGCAACGACAAGTGGTGGGGCGAGCGACCGCACCTGGACCGGATGGAGATCCAGGCCGTCGCCGACCCACAGGCGCGGGCCAACGCCGTCGCCTCCGGACAGGCCGACGTCGCCGGCAGTGTCAGCCCCGCCGCGGTCAAGAGCGCCGGCTCCTCGGCGAAGACAGAGGTGATCCGGCGGAACGGAGTCACCGAGTACCCGTTCATCATGCGCCTGGACACCAAACCGTTCGACGACCCCAGGGTCCGCGAGGCGTTCCGCCTGGCGGCCGACCGCAAGGCCCTGGTCGACACCGTGTTCCTGGGCTATGGCAAGGTCGCCAACGACCTTCCCACCCCCTACGACCCCTCGGCCCCCGAGGACCTGCCGCAGCGCACCCGCGACGTGAAGAAGGCCAGGAAACTGCTGGCGGAAGCGGGCCACGCCCACGGACTGTCCGTCACCCTGCACACCACCACCTCCTACCCCGGTATGGACACCGCGGCCACCCTCTACGCACAGCAGCTCTCCGACATCGGCGTCCACGCCGAGGTGAAGGTCGAGCCCGCCGACACCTACTGGACCGCCGTCTACGCCAAGAAGGCGTTCTACACGGGCTACTACGGCGGCATCTCCTTCCCGGATCTCGTCCGCGTCGGGCTGCTGTCCGATTCCCCGACCAACGAGACGGCCTGGCGCAGCAAGACCTTCGACAGCGGCTTCGCCCGGGCCATGTCCACCGCGAACGAGGCGCGGCGCAGGCAACTGCTCTCGGGCATCCAGCGTGAGCTGTGGAAGGACGGCGGCTACGTCGTCTGGGGCACCGGGGACGGCCTGGACCTCGCCGCGCCCGGCGTGCGCGGACTGCCCGACGGACCCGGCTTCCAGCGCATGTTCATCGACCAGGTGTGGATGGCCAAGTGACCCTGCGCACTGTCAGCCGTGGCCTGCGTCCGGTCGGCCGCGCCGCGGCCCTGGCCGTCGCCGTCACGGCCGTGGTCTTCACGGCCACCGAACTGCTTCCCGGCGACGCCGGGGAACTGAGGACGGCGGGTCGGGCCTCCGCGGAGGACGTCGCCGCGGAGCGCGACCGGCTCGGGCTGGACCGGCCCGCCATGGTGCGCTACCTCGACTGGCTGTACGGCGTGATCCGGGGGGACCTGGGACACTCGCTGGCGGGCGGGCGGCCGGTGGCCGCGCTGTTCACGGAACGGCTGCCCGCCACCGCCGTCCTGGTCGCAGTGGCGCTGGCCGGCACCGTGCTGCTGACCGTGGCGGCCCTGACCGTCACGTACCTGCGCGGCGGCCGGGGCGGCTCGGCCGCCACCGGGCTGGCCGCCGTGCCGCAGCCGGTCTACGCGGCGGTGCTCGGCGCGGTCCTGGCCGGGCTGCTGGGCTGGCTGCCTCCCGTGTCCCTGCTTCCGCCCGGCGCCTCGCCCCTGGCCGATCCGCGGCTCCTGGCGCTGCCCGCCCTCACCCTGGCCCTGCCCTCGGCCGCGTTCGCCACCGTCCTGCTGCGTGGAGCGATGGGCGACGCCCTGCGCCGTCCCCACGTGACCGACGCGCGGCTGCGCGGCCTGCCCGCCCCGCTGGTGCTGTACCGGCACGTCCTGCCCTTCCTGTACGCGCCGGCGCTCCAGGTGACAGCCCTGCTGGCCGGCGGCCTCATGGCCGGAACCGCCCTGGCGGAGACGGTGTTCGGCTACCCGGGCACCGGTCAGCTCCTGGTGTCGGCCGTCGCGGTGCGAGACGTTCCCGTCATCCAGGCCGCGGCCCTCCTGCCGGCTGCCGTCCTGCTGCTGGGCATGCTCCTGGCCGACCTGGCCGCCCGCCGCACCACGGTGCCGGGCCCGGCGCGGCATGGCGGCCAGGCCGTGCCGGAAGCCGCGGAAGGGGGCGGGTGATGGGCCGGTCCGTGCCGTCCTTCCCGGCCGCCGCCCGCCGTACGGCGCCCTGGGCCGCGGCCGTCGTCCTGCTGGTGTGCGTACCGCTGGGCCGGTACGCCGCTCCCCACCCGCCGGAGCGTACCGTCGCCGCGCCCTGGGCACCGCCCGGCGGACGGCATCCGCTGGGCACCGACGTCCTGGGGCGCGACGTGCTGTCCCGGGTCCTGGCCGGAGGCACCCAGCTCCTGACCGTATCTCTGCTCGCCGCGACCGCCGCTGTGGTCTGCGGCACGGCCCTCGGCCTCGCCGCGGGCTGGTCGGGCGGCCGCACCACCCGTGCCGTGCGGGCCCTGTGCGATCTGCTGCTTGCGGTCCCCGCCCTCGTCCTGGCGCTGGTGCTGGCCACGGCGCTGCCCGGGGCCACGGCGGTCATGGTCGCGGCGGTGCTCGCGGGTGCGCCGCTGACCGCACGGGTCGTCGCCACCCAGTGCGCGCAGCTGCGCGACAGCGGTCATGTGCACGCCGCCGTCGCACGGGGCGAGCGCACACCTGCCGTTCTGCTCCACGAGGTGCTGCCCGCCCTGCGTCGCCTCGTCGCCGCCGACGCCGGGCTCCGGCTGGTCACCGCACTACAGATCGCGGCCGCTCTCTCCGTCCTCGGTCTGGGACCCCAACCCCCGGCTCCCGACTGGGCCCTGATGCTCAGTGAGAACCTTCCCGGCGCCGCGCTCAACCCCCTGGCACTGCTGGCCCCCGCCGTTCCCCTGGCGGGCTGCGCCTGGGTGTTCGCCGCGGCCGCCCGGACGGCCGCCCGCAGGCCGGGGGAGGCGGTATGACGGCCCACGTCCCCACTGCGTCGGACGCAACCGCCCGTACGCCCCTGCTGGCGGCCGAGGGCCTGACTGTCCGCCTCACCCGTGACGGCGCGACGATGCTGCCACCGGTCGACGTGACTGTCGGCTCCGGGGAGGTACTGGCCGTCACCGGCCCATCCGGCGCGGGAAAGACCACCCTGCTGCGCGCCCTGCTCGACGTCCTTCCGGACGGCCTGCACCGCGCGGCAGGCACAGTGCGCTGGAGCGGGGCGGCGGTACCGCGGGGCCGGGCGGCCAGGCGGTGGCGGCGTGCCCGGTGCGGCGTGCTGGGCCAGGACCCTGGCGCGGCCTTGAACCCGCTGTGGCGGGTGGACCGGCTGATCGGCGAGGAGTTCACCGGCGACGCCGCCGCCCGCGCACAGCGGGTCGAGGCCCTGATGCACCAGCTGGGCCTTCCGCCCGGGCTCGCCTCCCTGCGCGCGGGGGAACTCTCCGGCGGGCAGGCCCAGCGGGTCGCCCTGGCCCGAGCCCTGTGTGCCGACCCCGAACTGCTGGTACTGGACGAGCCGACCTCGGCGCTGGACCGCGCCACGGCCGATCTGGTCGCCGAAGTGGTGCGCTCCCGGCGAGGTGTTCCCGGCCGGGGTGTCGTCCTGGTCACGCACGAGGCCCGGCTGGCCGCGGAACTGGCCGACCGGACCCTGGTGCTCGCCGCCGACCCGCGGCCGGCCCCAGGCCCGGCACCCCAGGCACGTTCGGTACGGAATCCGATCCGGCCGACCACCCAACCCCCGGTGCCGGTGACCGGGCATCCGTCCCCGCCTGCGTGGGCCGCCACCGTCCCGTCACCGTCCCCCGTGCTGTCGGCGCACGGCCTGACTCTGCTCACCCCGGACGGCACACCGCTGCTCCACCCCAGTGACCTGGAACTGCCGGCAGGCGGCTGGCTTGCCGTCATGGGAGCGTCGGGCACCGGAAAGACGACACTGCTGCACGCCCTGGCAGGCCGCCGCCCACCGGCCGGCGGACAGTTGCTGCTGCACGGACGCCCGCTGCCCTGGGCCACCCGCCTGCGTGGCCCGCGGATGCTGCGAGCCGTCCAACTGGCCGGGCAGGACGCGTTGACGGAACTCAACCCGGCGCACACCGCCGGCCGGTCGGTGGCCCGGCCGCTGAAGGTGTTCCACGGCATGACCGGAACCGCCGGGCGGGAACGGGCGAGAGAACTCCTCGAAGCCGTGGGACTCCCCGCCGAACTGTCCGACCGCAGACCGTCGACGCTCTCCGGTGGCCAGCGCCGTCGGGTCGTCCTCGCCCGGGCCCTCGCCGCCGGCCCCGAAGTGCTGCTCCTCGACGAGCCCACCGCGGGCCTGGACCCGGCCTCGGCGCGCGTCGTCCTCGACCTGCTGGACCGGCTGCGCAGGAGCGGTCCGGCGGTCCTGACCGTCACCCACGACGCCGACACGGCCGCCCGCGCCGACCGCGTCCTGCACCTGACCGGGCGCCGCCTGACCACGGGGTCGCCCGTGGCCCCCGACCATCCCCACGACGATCGAACGGAGCACCCCGGTGTCCGACAACAGTACGGCTGACCACACCGCACGGATCGCGGACCTACTGTCCGCCCACCCCTGGGTGGCGCGGGCACGCCCCGCACCCGACGGCGGCGTCCTGGTCGTCCCGCACCCGAGCGCCGTGGCCGCCTCACCCCAGCCGGGCCCCCTGCTGCGCGAGCACCTCGAACAATGGGCCGAAGTCTACGAATGGGTGTACGAAACGGGGGAGGGTCGGCACGCCGACGACCTGGACCTGTCCGGATGGCGGGCATCCGACACCGGGGCGCCGCTGCCCGAGGCCCACATGCGCGACTGGGTGGACCGCACCGTGGACCTCGTCCTGGCCCAGAACCCGACCAGACTGCTGGAACTCGGCTGCGGCACCGGCCTGCTCGCCCACCGCCTGCACCCGCGCCTGGACGGGTACGTGGGCACCGACGTCGCCCAGGTCGCGGTGGACCGCCTCACCGCCGCGGGCCTGCCCCGCACCGGTTTCGTCCGGGCCGCCGCCCACGAGACGGCCTCCTCTCAGGTGTGGGACGCCATGGACGCCGTCTTCGGTCCCGATGTGCTCCCCGACTGCGTGCTGCTCAACTCGGTCACCCAGTGCTTCCCCGACCTGGCCTATCTGAGGGCCGTTCTGCACGGCGCGCTGTCCGCCGTCCAGGACGGCGGCACCGTGGTCGTGGGGGACATCCGGCACTCCGGCCTGCTGCTCGACCACTTCGGTCGGCTGGAACGGGCGCGTGACCCCGAGGCGGACGACACGACGATCGCCGCCAGGGCCGCGGCGGCCGCTGAGGCGGACGAGGAACTGTCCTTCACCCCCGCGGCTGTCGCCGCCGCGGCCGCCGCCCAGCCGCGGCCGGTCCGCATGAGCGTCCACGCCCGCACCATGGCCGAGGACACCGAACTCACCCGCTACCGCTACGACGTCGTCCTGCACGTCGGCCCGCACACCGGCGGACCGGGCGCTCAACGTGTGCGCCGGACGTCCTGGGACGAACACCGGGGGAGCGACGTGCGGGAAGTGCTGCGCGGTGCGCTCGCCGGTGGTCTCGTCGTCGTCCACGGCATCCCCAACGCCCTGCTTCGCGACGCGCCGGGGGCGGTGACCCCATACGCCCTGCGCCAGGCCCTGGACGGAGTGGACGCCGCCGTACTGCTCGACGTCGCCGACCCCCGCATGCTGGCCGTGGCGGCTCCCGCACACTGCGCCCCCGCCGCGGCCGAGGACACCCCGATGCCCTCCGGTCCGGCCGCCCACGAGCCGTTCCCCCTGTTCGTACGGCGCCGCCTGCCCGAAGTGCTGCGCGACCACCTGCGCCAAGCCGAGCCGCACGCGACACCGCCGGCGATCACCGTGGCGGACGGCATGGAGGACGGCCACTCGTGAACGAGGCGCTCACCGACGCCGCCCTCACCGGGCTGCCAGGCGTGAGGGACTGGCAGCTCCTTGGTGACGACGAGCAGGACACCCTGTTGGTGGCAGGACCGCCTCCGGCCACGGGGGAGATATCCGCGGGCCAGGACGACGCCCGCGCCGCGAGCCGGGCCGCGGACGCCGGCGACACCGCCGTACGCGGTACCGACCTGGCCGCTCTCCCGGCACTGATGCGGCAGCTCGACGAGACGGCATTGCTGACGATGGCCCGGGTGCTGGACCGGACCCGCCTGTTCCGCGACGGTGGCCGACACGGCACCGACGAGGTCCTCGCAGCCCTGGCGGTCGCCCCCCGGCACGCGTGGATCGTACGGCGCTGGCTGCGCACCCTGACCGCCGAGGGCCGGCTCGGCCTGGACGCGTCGACGAGCCGCCACCACTCCCTGGAGGTGCCCGACCGCCGCGACCACGCCCGGGCGCTGCGCGAGCTGGACGCCGCCTGCCGGGGCCTGGGCTACCCGGCGTCCATGACCCGCTTCTTCCGGGCCGCGGCCGAACGGCTGCCGCTGCTCCTCCAGGACCGCGCGACCCTGCACGAGGTGCTCTTCCCCGACGGGGAGACGAACACCGCGCAGGGCAACTACCGCGACAGCGTCCCCAGCCGCTGGGCCAATCACGCAGCTGCGTCCCTGATCGCCCAAGAGACCCGCCGACGGACGGCACCGACTCCTCTGCGCGTCCTGGAAGCGGGGGCCGGAGTGGGCGGTACCACCGGCACCGTCCTGGAAGCCCTCGGCGACACCCCCGTCGACTATCTCTTCACGGACGTCTCCCCGTTCTTCCTGCGAGCGGCCAAGGACGTCTTCGGCGACCGCCCCGGACTGCGGCACGCCCTGTTCGACATCCAGGCCGACCCGCTCGCGCAGGGCTTCGAGGCAGGCTCCCAGGACGTCGTCCTGGCGGCGAACGTCCTGCACAACGCACGGCACGCCGGCCGGTCCCTGGCAGCCCTGCGGGAGCTGCTGGCCCCCGACGGACTGCTGGTCCTCGTCGAATCGTGCCAGGAGCACTACCAGGCGCTCACCTCCATGTACCTGCTGATGTCGCCCGCGCCCGACGAGCAGGGCTGGTTCACGGACCTGCGAGCCGACCAGGACCGGGTCTTCCTCACCGCCGATGAGTGGACGCGGCAACTGGACGCGGCGGGCTTCGACCCGCTCCCCGTCCTGCCGCACGAAAGACATCCCCTGGCCGCGGCCGCGGGCCAGCGTGTCATCGCAGGTCGTGTCAGGGCCCACGGCGCCAGACCGGACCCCGGCCGCGTTCGCGCCGCGCTCGCCGACCGGCTGCCACCTGCCGTTCCCCTCCCACGGGTCCACGCCGTGGACGACATCATCCGCACCACCCTCCCGACTGGAGCTTCCTGTTGACCTCCTCCTCCGCCCCCGACCTCACCGCCGACGCGCGGACGGCCCCGGCCGATCTCGTCGACGCCGTCCGCGCTGTCTGGGCCGACGCCCTGGAGACCGACCTCACCGCCGTACCGGCCCATGCCAGCTTCCTGAGTCTGGGAGGCGACTCCGTCCTGGCCGTCCGCATGGCTGCGATGCTGCGCAAGCGGCTGGGCACGCCGCTGGCCCTTGCGGACGTCCGCGTCGAGCAGAGTGCCGCGCAGCTCGCCGCGCTCGTCCACGAACGCAGCACCGGCTCCGCAACCGGCGCGCTGCGCCCGCTGCCCCTGGACCTGCGCCGACGCGAGGACCCGGACGCCCCGTTCCCGCTCCTGCCGCTCCAGCAGGGCTACTTCGTGGGCCAGCAGGACGCCTGGGAGCTGTCCTACCGCTCCGCCCACCACTACGTGGACATCGGGCTGGAGGACATCGACGCCGACGAAGCCCCCGAAGCGCTGCAGGACGCCCTGGAGAGACTGGCCGAGCACCAGGCCGTCCTGCGGGCCCGGATCCTGCCCGACGGCCGGCAGCACATCCTGCCCCTGGACGATCCGCAGGCGATACCGCAGCTGCAGGTCACCGACCTGCGCGACGCCGACGAGGAGACGGCCGCCGCACGGCTCGCCGAGATCCGGCACGAGATGAGCACCGAGGGCCCCGACCCGTCCCAGGGTTGCGGCCTGGACATGCGCCTGACTCTGATGCCCGGCCACCGCGCGCGGCTGCACTCCTCCACCAGCCTGCTCATCATCGACGGCTGGTCCTCCAGCGTCTTCTACCGCGATCTTTTCGCCCTGGTCTCCGACTACAACGCCGTCCTCGCCCCCCTGGACATCGACTACGGCGACTACGTGACGACCCTGCGGGACCTGCCCGGCACACGGGCGTGGCAGCAGGACCGCGACTGGTGGTGGGACCGGCTCGACGGCTTCCCCCTGCCGCCGGCCCTGCCGCTGGTGGCCGACCCCGGGGAGGTGCGCCCTACCTTGATGGGTACCCGGCAGGCGGTGCTGGACCCGCAGTGCTGGTCGGCGCTGCGCCGTCTGTGCACCGAACACGGCGTGACCCCGTCGGCGGCGATGTTCGCCGCCTTCTCCGCGGCCGTCGCCCGGGCCTGCGGCCACCGCCGCTTCCTGCTCAACACCCTTCAGCTGAACCGGCTCCCGCTCCATCCCGACGTGTCCAGGCTGGTGGGAGCCTTCTCCTCCACCATGCTGCTGCCCGTCGACCTGCCGCCGGCCCCGGTCTTCGCCGACCTCGCCACCCAAGCCCAGCAGGAGATCGGCGACGCGCTCGCCCACAACCTGATCACCGGGGTGGAGGTCTCCCGCGAACTGGGCCGCCGGCGAGGCACCCACCGTCCGGTGGCCCCCGTCGTCTTCCAGTCGACCCTGGGCGTGGACGCGGCGCTGGGCAGCGAGGTGCCGCAGGAGGCGGGACCGCTCGGAGTGATCGACCTGCTGAGCCACCACCAGCAGCTGCGGACGCCTCAGGTGGCCCTTGAGGTCCGGCTGTTCGAGCTGCGTGGCGAACTCGTCGTCGCCTTCTCGCTGGTGGAGGAGCTGTTCGCGGGCAAGGACGTCGACCGTATGTTCGGCGATCTCATGGCCACCGTGGAGTCGCTGGTCGAGCCGGACGGCTGGTCCACCCTGGTCGAACTGCCGGAGGCGGTCGACGGTGAGCAGGCGGAGACGACCCGGCTGGCACCCGGACGACGCCTGTCCGTACCCGCGACGGCGGCCGACGGAGCGGAGCCGGGACCGCCCCGGGACGAGGTGGAACGGGCCGTCGCCGCGCACTGGCAGAAGCTGCTGGACTGTGCGGTGGACGAGCGCACCGCCGACTTCTTCGCGCTCGGCGGCGACTCGCTGCTCGCCGTGCGGATGCTCGCATCACTCGCCCGGGAGGGACTGGGGCGGGTGACACCGCGCCGCTTCCTCCGGCAGCCGACGGTGGCGGGACTCGCCGCCGCGTTGCGGGAACCGGACGAACGGTGAGTGGAGTGCGGCGGGGGCGGAGGCCGTCCCCGCCGCACTCCGGGGTCAGCCACCCAGGCCGGCGTCCTCGCGGAAGAGTTCCTGGTCCAGCCAGACCGCGGCACGGGCGCCGTCGGCGGCACCCGTGATCACGAAGGTGAGGGCGTCCGGCAACGCCTCCAGACGGGCGGTGTCCCCGGCCGCGTACACACCCGGCACGGACGTGCGCTGGAACTCGTCCACCCGCACACAGCCGTCCGGCAGGATTCGGCACCCCAACTGCTGGGCCAGCAGGGAGTGCTGACGAGTGGGCGCCCGATGGTAGACGCCTTGCCGTTCGAGGACCCGGCCGTCGGCGAGGACCAGGCGGAGTGCACCTGCCTCGCCCTCGATCCGGGTCACGGCCGTCTCCTCCACGGTGATACCGGCATCGGCGAGCTTGCCCGCGGCCTGTTCGGGCACCGGGTGTCCGTTGGTGCACACGACCACGTCGTCACTGAAGCGGTCGGCCACGTACAGGGCCTGCATGACCTGCGGCAGTTCATGCCCGAGGACGGCCAGGCTCATCCCGCTGGTCTCCCAGCCGTGGCAGAACGGGCAGTGGTACACCCCCCGGCCGAACAGCGCGGACAGCCCTTCCACTTGCTCGTCGAGCTCGTCGACCTGACCCGTGGCGAGGACCAGTTTGCGGGTCCGCTCCACCGCGCCGTCCGTCAGCGTCAGGGCGAACCCCGGCGGCTCGGACACGGCGGCCGTGACGGTCGCCTCACGTACGACCACGTTCGGGTAGGCGCTGAGCTGCTCCCGCCCTATGCGGCGCAGTTCTGCGGGCGGGAACCCGTCACGGCTGAGAAACATGTGCATCTGCGCCGCGGGCGCGTTGCGCGGGCGGCCCGAGTCCAGCAGGAGGACCCGCCTGCGCTGACGCCCTGACACCAGCGCGGCGTTGAGGCCCGCAGGCCCCCCGCCGACCACGATCACGTCGTACATCGTCTGTCACTTCCTCCGTAGTACGCCACTGTAGCTGTGATGATAGTTATCATTTTCAGTTACCGGCCTGGCGGTGGGGAAGGCGAGGGGCGCAGGTACAGGGGCCCTCATGCCGCATTTTCGATGTGGTCACACAGGCCGAGCCGCGGCACGGCGCGGACTACGTCGACGCTGCCGGTGAGGAAAGGGTCGTGGCGTGGGCGCTGGGCGTCGCGAGAGCGCCGGACTGGTGGCGGCGGCCGATGAGGACGTGCGGCGACGCGGGGTCTGGCGCGGGCAGGAGTGCTCTTCCCGCGCTCCGCCGGGCGAGCGCTTCCGGCGGGTGCTTCGCTGCTCGGGGGTGCACACGGTTCGCCGTCGCTCTGGGGTGGGCGTCCGGGCACGCCAGGCATGCCCGGACGGCCGAGGAAGTGGTGTGGGTCACCAACTACTCTTGGTCACGCCGGGGAGCTCGCCCGCGTGGGCCATCTCGCGTACGCGGATGCGGGACAAACCGAAGGCGCGCAGGTGGCCGCGGGGGCGGCCGTCCACGCAGTCGCGGTTGCGCAGGCGGGTGGCGCTGGCGTCGCGGGGCTGTCGGCGCAGTTCCCTCTGGGCGGCGGCCCGTTCGTCGTCGGACGCCTGGGGTGACGAGATGATCGCCTTCAGCTCGGCGCGGCGCGCGGCGTAGCGGGTCACGACGAGGCGTCGCTGTTCGTTTTTCGCGATCTTGCTCTTCTTCGCCATCAGACTTTCCCGCCCCGGGCGCGGATGCGGGCCACCGCGGCCTCGATGCCGATCGTGTCGACCGTCTTGATGCCCTTGGCGGAGAGGGTGAGCCGGACGTGGCGGCCCTCGCTCGGCAGCCAGTAGCGCTTGCGCTGGATGTTGGGGTCGAAGCGGCGCTTGCTGCGCCGGTGGGAGTGGGAGATGTGATGGCCGAAGCCGGGCTGTCGATCGGTGAGTTGGCAGTGGGCGGACATGTTTCCTCCTCGTGCGTGGATCGTGGTCCCGTGTGCGGTTCTTGCGGGGTCGGGCGATCGCGACCTGGTACGGGGCAGCACAGTAGCAGCTAGATGAAAATGAAAACCAATCTCTTGTATAGTGCGTGTCCATGCCCAGAAACGAACTGCGCCCGATCATCAAGCTGAGGTCCACCGCCGGTACCGGCTACACCTACGTGACCCGCAAGAACCGCCGTAACGACCCCGACCGCCTGACGCTGCGCAAGTACGACCCGGTCGTCGGCCGCCACGTCGACTTCCGTGAGGAGCGCTGAGTCGGCGGCCCGGCGGGCGTCGGCGTGCGCGACCGGGCGGTAGGCGGGGTGGATTCCGGGCTTCACGATGTGCTCGTCGCCGGACTCGACACCCCCGGCCTTCGGGTCCTCGCCGCCTGCACACGTGCCGAGGCGGACTACGACATCCACGAGTTACTTCCCGAAGTACTCAACGAACTCGGCCTCACCTTTTATCCGCTCGCCAGCGATGTCGGCCAAGAGGCCGCCGCCCGAGCGCTCGCACGCCGCATACTCGCAGGCGAGCTGACACCTCGGGAGTTCACATTCCGTATTCACCAGCGATACGGACATGAGCTGCCCCTGACTGAGCGGCTCGCCGAACTCGATGACGAGTACGACGTCCTCGAACACGGCGACAGAACTGTGGACCAGATCGATGGCGAGGTCACGGCCGAAGCCCGCCGCCTCGCAGCCCACCCCCACGTTCCAGCCGAACCCACGGACGCGCCCAGCTAATGCACACGGGCCGACCCGCGAGTTCCCGCTGAACAGGCTTCAGTTTCCCTGAACCCACCGGGCTCCAGGGATCCAGCCAAGGTGAGCCCAAAAGCCGCCACGAGATGATCTTGGAGTCCTGAAGGCTGGTCAGGGTGCGGTAGGCATCGCGCGGGCGAGCGGCGCCAGGTTTCCGTACAGGGCGGCGCGCAGGGCGGCTGCGAGTTCGCGGGCCCGGCCCTCCTCTGCCGCGTCGTGCAGTACGAAGTAGACCGGCCCCGCGGAGGAGTCCGAGCGGATCTCGCCGGCGCGGATCAGCTGGATGACCGCGGCGCGGACGGCGTCGTACACCGAGTCGGCGACGGCGTGCTGCGGGGCGGTGATCATGTCGGGCTTCACCGTCCAGTGCTCGCCCAGAGACTCGATGGCGACGAAGGCGGCGTCCTGCTCCTGGGCCTGCCGGTACGCCGCCTTGAAGACCGCCATGCCCGTCGCGTCGGGAATGAGGTGGGCGGGGCAGGGAGCCGGCAGCGGCTGCATGAGAACCATCGTGCCAGGCGCGCGGGACGGCGCGGACGTCGACACGGCAGGCGTGTGCCTTGCCCTGTGGGAGTCAGGGGCGCTCGTTTCAGGGGCCGCTGGGGCTCGTACGAGGCGCTGTCCGCGGACTACCTCGAGGCGCTCCAGGGCATGCCGGTGCTCCGGGCCGCCGGCGCGGTCACCCGCACCCGAGCGCGCCTGGAGGAGCGTTCGGCGGCCTTGCACCGTGCCACCGTCGCCAAGCTGCGGGTCTCACTCGTCGACACCGGCATCACGGACCTGGCCGTCCAGGGCGGCACGGTCGCCGCCGCGCTCGTCGCATGCGCCTCCGCCGCATCCGGCCGGACCGCCCCCACCGGCACCTACCTCGTCCTCATGCTGGCCTCCGAGTGCTTCCGCCCGATCCGGGACCTGTCACGCGAATGGCACGCGGGCTACCTCGGCCTCTCGGCCGCCGACGGCATCACCAAGCTCCGCACCGCGCAACCCGCCGTACGCGACGAAGGCACCGGGCCGGCTCCGCACCAACCGCCCGAGATCCGCTTCGACGACGTGCACTTCACCTACCCGGGCGCCGCACGCCCCGCACTGCGCGGGATCACGTTCACCGCCGACCCAGGCCGCACCACGGCCATCGTCGGTCCTTCCGGCGCCGGCAAGTCGACACTCCTCGCGCTCCTTTTGCGCCAGTGGGACCCGGACGGCGGGAACATCACCCTCGACGGCACGAACCACACCGCCCTCACTCTCGCCTCTCTTCGACGCGGCATCGCGGTCGTCTCCCAGGAGACCTACCTCTTCCACGCCTCCGTCGCCGACAACCTCCGCCTGGCCCGCCCCGACGCGACCGACGAGGAACTGTACGCGGCCGCCGGTGCCGCCGGCATACACGACGAGATCACGCGGCTGCCCGACGGCTACGACACGCAGGTCGGCGAGCGCGGTGCGACGCTCTCGGACGGTCAGCGCCAACGCCTGGCGCTCGCCCGGGCCTTGCTCGCCGGCGCGCCGGTCCTGGTTCTGGACGAGGCCACGAGTGCGGTGGACGAGCGCCGTGAGTCGCGCATCGGCCGCGAGCTGCTCCGTGCGGCGCGCGGCCGCACCTGCCTGGTCGTCGCCCACCGCCTCGCGTCCGTACGGGACGCCGACCGGATCGTCGTCCTGGACGGCGGTCGCATCGACGGGGTCGGGACGCACACGAGCCTCCTGGCACAAGACGGTCTGTATGCGCGGCTGGTA
The DNA here is from genome assembly GCF_040643155.1 of Streptomyces sp. NPDC047453. NCBI lineage: Bacteria > Bacillati > Actinomycetota > Actinomycetes > Kitasatosporales > Streptomycetaceae > Streptomyces > Streptomyces sp. NPDC047453. Next base: position 43,296 of record NZ_JBEYTS010000049.1, read on the forward strand.
TCCGCGGGACGCACTCAAGAAGGTAGGGCGGCGTGACCACCATGGCGACCGGGACCGAACGCGGTGCCCTGCGAGCCCTGCTGCCGGTGCTGGCGGCGCACAAGGCCATGACGGCACGGACTCTCGGTGCGGCGCTCCTCGATCAGGCGGCGCTCGTCGCGCTGGTGACGCTCGCCGCGCACACCGTCGGTACCGCGGTCATGGAGCACTCCGTCCCGGCACCGGTCACCGTCACCGCTCTCATCGCACTGGTTCTGGCGCGATCGCTCGCCACCTGGCGGGAGATGGACCTGTCACACGACCTGGCGTACCGGGTGCTGGCCGAGCTGCGCGTACGGGTCTTCGACGGGCTGGCCCGCAGCGCGCCCGCGCGGATAGCCGGCCGACGCAGCGGCGACCTCGCAGCGGCGGCACTGGCCGATGTGGAAGCGCTGGAGTTCTTCTACGCGCACGCCGTCGCCCAGATTCTCGCCTCCGCCACCGTCTTCGCGGCCGGCACCGCGGTGCTGGCCGTGGTCGACACCTGGCTGCTGGCCCCGATCGTCCCCGCTGCCGGGTTGCTGGTCCTCGCGCCGCTGCTGGACGGCCGGGCGCGGGCGACGCGCGGTGCCCGCACGCGCCGGGCAGCCGCCGAGCTGTCCGCAGAGGCGGTCGAGACCGTCGACGGGCTACGCGAACTACTCGCCTTCGGCGCGCTGAAGCAGCGGCGCGCCGATCTGCGCAAGCAGGGCGAGCGGCTGGGGGAGGCACAGAGCTCCGAGCACGCGTGGGAGGCGGGCGCGGCAGCGGTGCGCGACCTGCTCGTGGTGGCGGCAGTCGTCGGGGTGGTGGGGGCGGCCGCGCACTCGCTCAGCGGGGCATGGGCACCGGCCGCCATGGCACTGGCGCTCGGCGTGCTCGCCCCGGTCGCCGACTCCGCCACCGCGCTCGGCCAGGCGGCCGGGCTGCGCGCGGCGGCCTCCCGCGTCGGCGCGGCGATCCGCGCCCGGGCGGGGGCACCCGCGCCCGCCTCGCCCCGCCCGGCACCGACCGGACCCCTGGGCATCCGGATGCGGGGGGTTCGCTTCGACTACGGCGGGGCGCCCGTGCTCGCCGGTCTCGACCTGACGGTCCACGCCGGCGAGACCCTCGCACTGGTGGGGGCGTCCGGCACCGGCAAGTCCACCTGCGCGCATCTGCTGGCGCGCTTCTGGGATCCGACGCAGGGCTCCGTCGAGCTGGTCGGGGCCGGCGGTTCGTCCGTCGACATACGGCAGCTCACGGAGGAAGAACTACGCCATACCGTCTCGGTCGTCGGCCAGGACACTCCGCTCTTCCACGGCACGCTCGCCGACAACCTCCGCCTGGCCCGCCCGGACGCGACCGAAGAGGAACTGCACGCGGCCGCCCGCGTCTGCGGCGTCGACCGGATCGCCCAGGCCCTGCCCGACGGATACGACACACAGGTCGGCGAGCGCGGCGCGACGCTCTCCGGCGGGCAGCGCTCCCGCATTGCCCTGGCGCGGGCGCTGCTGACGAACCCACGGGTCCTCGTCCTGGACGAAACAACGGCCCACCTGGATACGGCGGGGGACGCGGAGCTGTCCGCGGCACTCGCGGCCGCGTCCCGGGGGCGCACGACGGTGGTGATCGCTCACCGGCCGACGACCGTGCAGCGAGCGGACCGGATCGCGGTCCTGGAGAACGGTCGGATCGCGGAGACCGGCACATGGGACGAACTCTCCCGTGCGGGCGGGGCGTTTTCCCGAGTGCTCACCCGATGAGCAGGGGAAGGCCACCCGACGGCTGACGGGTCCGCGAAGCGGTGCGCGGCGTCCCGGCCGCCCGCCGGGGCGATGATGGCAATCCGGGGATGTCACGACGTGAGGGTGGCGGTACGCCCGGGGCTGCTCCCGGCACGTCGCGCGCTTCAACTGCCGCCCGGGCATCTTGGGTGACCGGGCGGCTGCCGGGCCGGGCGGCGCCGTGGCTGCGTCCACCGCCCGGCCCGGGGTCTTCAGACGCCCGCTACGGCCTCGGGGTGTTCGTGCTCGCAGGTGTCGTCGATGCCGTGGGTGTCCCAGGCGGGGAACGGGTCGACGGGCGGCAGGTTCTCGCCGTCGGCCATGAGGCAGTCGGTCAGTGCAGCGTGCAGTGCGTCCGCGTGCAGATGCGTGCCGATGAAGACCAGTTCCTGGCCTTCCGGGCTGTCGGTGTCGCGGGCGGCGGAGGGCTCGAAGCGTGCGACGGAGCCGGCCTGTGACCACAGGCCCGTCACCTGCGGGCGGCTGGCCAGCGTGAAAAACCCCTTGGAGCGCAGGATCTGCCCGTACGCGCCGCTGTCGAGCTCCTGGGTCACGAACGTCCACAGCCGGCCGGGGTGGAACGGCAGTTCGGCGCGGAAGACGGTCGAGGAGATCCCGTACTCCTCGGTCTCGGGAACGTGGTCCCCGTTGAGCTCCATCACCCATCCGGGGGCCTGTTGGGCGCGTTCCAGGTCGAACAGCCGGGTGCCCAGTACGTCGGCGGCCCGCACGCGGCCGTGGACAGCCGGGACGACGCGCGCGACCGGATTGAGGCGGGTGAGCGTGGCCCGCAGTCGGTCCGCGGTCTCGTCGTCGACGAGGTCGAGCTTGTTGAGCACGATGACGTCGGCGAACTCGACCTGGTCCATCAGAAGGTCGCTGACGGTGCGTTCGTCCTCCTCGTACTGGTCCAGGCCGCGCTCGACGAGCTCGTCGCCGCTCGTCAGCTCGGGCAGGAAGCCCGCGGCGTCGACGACCGTGACCATGGTGTCCAGGCGGGCGACCTCGCCGAGGGTGGCGCCGTCGTCGCGGGCGAAGGCGAAGGTCGCGGCCACCGGCATGGGTTCGGAGATGCCGGACGACTCGATGAGCAGGTAGTCGAAACGGCCCTCGCGGGCCAGCCGGTCGACCTCCTGAAGCAGGTCGTCGCGCAAGGTGCAGCAGATGCAGCCGTTGGTCATCTCGACCAGGCGTTCCTCGGTGCGCGACAAGGCTGCCTCGCCGCCGCGCACCAGGGCAGCGTCGATGTTGACCTCGCTCATGTCGTTGACGATGACCGCGACGCGCAGCCCCTCGCGGTTGCCGAGCACGTGGTTGAGGAGAGTCGTCTTGCCCGCGCCGAGAAATCCGGACAGGACCGTGACGGGCAGTCGGCCGTAGCGCATGAACGGTCAGCCCTCGGGGCGCAGCAGGCCGCGCTCGTACGCCTTCACCAGCCGCTGGGGCACCAGGTAGGGGACGCCGTCGACGGTGATCGGGACGAGCGTCGGGGTGGCCGCCTTCCACTGGGCGCGGCGGTGGCGGGTGTTGCTGCGGGACATCTTGCGCTTGGGCACGGCCATGAGGTCCTCCTGGATCGGTGAGCACGCAGGACGTTACATGAAAACGAATCTCATTACTAATTGGCTGGCCGACTGACGAGCTTGGGGGAGTGGGCGGCAGCGCGTGCGTGCACACCCGTCGGCCTACAGGCGCTCCCGTCGGTCAGGCGGATTGCGGCGTCGGCCTCCTGGCTCCCCACCGCCGGGCGCGGTAGCTGCCCGCCAGTCGGCAGACGGCGTAGAGGGTGAACGAGATCGTCGTGACGTAAGGGCTGATGGGGATGCTGCTGCCCAGTGCGAGCAGGATGCCGCCCTCGATCGAGGCCACGGCGAAGGCCACGCTGAGCACCGGCAGCAGGACCGGCGATGCGGTTACTCGGGCGGCCGCCGCGGCGGGTGTGGTGATGAGGGCGAGGACCAGCAGCGCGCCCACGGCCTGTACCGACAGGGCGATGGCGAGTCCGAGCAAGAGCATGAAGGCGATCGACAGGCCACGCACCGGCACCCCGCGCGCCTCGGCGACGTCGGGGTCGGCGCTGGCGAAGGCAAGCGGTCGCCATATGGCCGCGAGGACGATGAGTACGACGGCGGAGGTGCCGAGCAGCCAGGTCGTCTGGGGTGTGTCCACGGCGACGATCTGGCCGGTGAGGAGGCCGAACTTGTTGGCCGCCCGGCCCTTGTAGAGGGCGAGGAAGAGCACGCCCAGGCCCAGGCCGAACGGCATGATGATGCCGATCACCGAGTTGCGGTCCCGGGCCCGCGCGCCCAGGACGCCGATCGCGCCGGCCGCGAGGAGGGAGCCGGTGATCGAGCCCGCCACGATGTTCGTCCCCAGCAGGAGCGCGGCCGAGGCGCCCGCGAAGGACAGTTCGCTGATGCCGTGCACGGCGAAGGGCAGGTCGCGCATGATGACGAAGACCCCGGCCAGGCCGCCGACCAGGCCGAGCACCGCACCGGCGATGAGCGATTTGCGCACCAGTGTGAGCAGTTCGCCGTAGTTGTCGAAGCTGAAGATCTGGTGCCAGATCCCGTCGGCGAGCGTCATGGGCGGACTCCGTCGGTCTCGCGGGTGTCGCGGGTCTCGTGGGTGTGAGGGGGAGGTGTGGCCGGCTCGCCGGGCGCTCCCGCGACCACGACCCGGCCGTGGACGCGGACGACGTCGACCCGCGTGCCGTACAACTCGGAGAGCGACTCGGAGGTCAGGACCTGCTCGGGGGTGCCGACCCGGTGGCCGCCGCCGGCCAGGTACAGCACCCGGTCCACCAGGCCGAGCACCGGGTTGATCTCGTGGGTCACGAAGACCACCGCCGTGCCGTGGGAACGGCGCCGGGCGTTGACGAGGCCGGTGACGGCCCGCTGGTGGTGCAGGTCGAGGCAGAGCAGTGGTTCGTCGCACAGCAGGATCCGCGGGTTGGTGGCCAGGGCCTGCCCTATGCGCACGCGCTGGCGTTCGCCGCCGGACAGCAGGCCGAGCGGGACATCGGCATACGCCGACGCCCCGACCGACTCGAGGATCTTGTCCACCCGGCGGCGGACGGCGCCGGTGCGCAGTCGCGGCCCGAAGCGGTGTCCGTCGATGCCGAAGCGGACGAGATCGCGGGCCCGCAGCATCGACTGCGCGGACAGGGCGGCCTGCTGGGGGACGTAGCCGATGCCCCGACTGGCCGCGCGGGGCGGCCGGCCGAGGACGGTCAAGGTCCCGGCCGACAGCGGCTGCCGGCCCAGCAGCGCCCGGACGAAGCTGGTCTTGCCCGCGCCGTTCGGTCCGAGCACAGCCACGAACTCGCCCGGGTACACGTCGAGTTCAAGGCCGCTCCACACCGTGCGGTCGCCGTAGGACAGGGCGGCGCCGCGCAGACTGATCGCCGCGGCGCCGCCCACGCGCCCGCCTCGCCGGGCTCCGGGCAGGGAGGCCATGCCCGGCCGCCTCACTTGTCCAGCGCGCTCGCGAGCGCGTCAACGTTGGCGGTCATCCAGCCGAGGTAGTCCTTGCCCTTCGGCAGGGTCTCGGTCACGGGTACCACGGGGATGCCTGCCGCCGTGGACGCCTGCTCGGCCTTCTCCGTCTGGGGGCCGGAGGTCTGCTCGTTGTAAACCAGAGCCTTGACCTTCTTGCCGGTGAACAGCGCCAGGGTCTCCTGCAGGACCTTCGGGGAGACGTCGCCGCCCTCCTCGATGGCCTCGCTGAACTCCGCGGGCGTCTTGTTGACCAGGCCGCTCGCCTCGATCACATAGAGCGGCACGGGCTCGGTGATGGCCACCGCATCGCCACCGTGCTCCTTCTTGATCTGGGCTTCCTTCGCTTCCAGCGGCTTCAGCTTCGCCTGGAAGGTGTCCGCGTTCTCGGTGAAGGTCGCGGCGTTCGCGGGGTCGGTCTTGCCCAAGGCGGAAGCGATGCTGTCAGCGATCTTGGCGACGCTGGGGAAGTCGTACCAGACGTGCTCGTTGAGCTCACCCCCATTGGGGGCGGTCCTGCCGGAGACCTTGACGGCGTTGATCACCTCCGCGGACGAGTTGCCGCCGCTCTTCAGCATCTTGTCGATGAAGTCGTCGTAGCCGCCGCCGTTCTCGATGACGACCTTCGCCTTGGACAGGGCCAGCTGGTTCTGGGTGTTGGCCTCGTAGGAGTGCGGGTCCTGGCTGGGATCGCTGATGACTGAGGTGACCTCGACGTGGTCGCCGCCGATCTGCCGGGCGATGTCACCGTACACGTTCGTCGAGGCGACCACCGGGACGGCCGACGAGGACGCCGGACGCTGCGCGCTCCCATCGCTTCCGGAGCCCGCTGAGCTGCCGCAGCCCGCCAGAAGGGCGAGGCATGCGGCGCCGGCTATCAGTGCCAGGCACCGGGACGGGGACGGGGGCATGGTTCCTCCATGACAGGTCGGGGCGGTGTCTTCACACGCGTGATGCGCGGCCGGTGCAGCACCGGGCGCGCATCACGCTAAATGAAAACGAATGTCAAAACCAAGTCGCTTCCCGTCCTACATGAAAACCGTTGCCAGTTATTGACGTGCTCGCCAGGCGTGCGATGCGGCGCAGTCCGGCTCCGGTCGGCAGTGGTTGCGGTGGCCCACTCCGAGGGTGCTGACGGGTTGGTGGACGTACCTGCCTTGTGTTGGCTCGCGGACGATGTCCGTTGCGTCAGTGGTCGTCCCAGTGCCCCTCGTGGGCGGCGTGGTGGTGGCCGTCGTGCACGTAGTCGACGTGGTCCTCGTGGGGCACGGCCACGTGTCCGCATCCCTCGCCGTGCTGGTGGTCGTGATTCTCGTGGGTGGTGTGGCCGGCGGTCACGCACTCGTCGACGTGGCCGTCGTGGGGCTTGTGGAGGTGCCCGTCGTGCACGTAGTCCGTGTGATCGCCGTGCGGGACGGCGACGTGGCCGCAGCCCTCGCCGTGGGTGTGGGCGTGGTCGTCGTGGGTGCGGTGTTCGGCGGCGGTGGCCATGCGCTGCTCCTGGGGTGCCGTTGGGTGGCCTGTGTGTGCTGCTGTCGCAGGCCGTGCATCGTCGGCTCAATATAGGGCAATCCAGGCATATGTGAGGGGAGTGTCGCGGCAGCTGGGACACACTGTCAGTCGAGGTCGCGCACGCCGAGGCGCAGGTGCTCGATGTGGTGGACGGCCTGGTCGAGGAGGTGAGCGACGTGGTCGTCGTAGAGGCTGTAGACGATGCGGCGGCCGTCGCGGCGGCCGGTGACCAGGCCGAGGGCGCGCAGCAGGCGCAGTTGGTGGGAGACGGCGGACTGTTCCATGCCGACGGCAGAGGCGAGTTCGCCGACCGGGTACGGGCGCTGCCGCAGAGTGGTGAGGATCAGCAGGCGGGACGGTGTGGCCAGGGCCTGGAGCGTCGTGGCGACGGAAGCGGCGGTGGCTTCGTCGAGCCGGGCGGCCGCGAGGATGTCG